>DASPVY010000247.1:0-3517 GCA_035622115.1 Candidatus Acidiferrales bacterium | reverse complement strand
TCGTCGTCGGAGTGCTGGTGGTGGTGCGGCAGCGGCTGGTGGATCAGGAACGGATGCGGCTGCTGCGCGCGTCGAACGAATCGCTGGAAAGTTTGAAGCGGCTGCAGGCGCAAATGATTCAAACCGAGAAGCTCGTATCGCTGGGCCAACTCGCGGCCGGCGCGGCGCACGAGATCAATAATCCGCTGACTGGAATTCTGGGCTATTCGGAACTGCTTGCCAACGATCCGAATCTCGGGGAGAAGCAGCGCGCCCTGGCCGACAAAATTGCAGCGCTGGCACGGCGCATCAAGATGCTGGTTACGAATCTTTTGAGTTTTGCGCGTCGAGCGCCCACGGAAAAAACGCTGGTGGATGTGAATCAAGTCATCACGTCGGCGTTGCATTTGAACAATCTGGACGTGCGCGGGAAGAACATTCGCATTGAATTCGATGCGACGCCGGAACTGCCGCCGGTGCGCGGAGACGCGGGCCAGATCATGCAAGTATTTTTCAATCTGGTGGACAACGCCGTGGACGCGCTGGAAGAAGTGGGCGGCGGCGTGCTTTCGATTCACGTGCACCCGTACCGATCGAGCGTCGTCATTGAGGTGTCGGACACCGGGCCGGGCGTGAGGTCGCCCGATCACGTTTTCGATCCGTTCTTCACGACCAAGCCGGTAGGCAAAGGGACGGGACTTGGGCTCAGCATTTGTTTCGGGATCGTACAGGAGCATCTGGGAACGATTGAATGCTTGAACCGGCCGACGGGCGGGGCGACCTTTCGAGTGACCTTCCCGATCGCCACACAGACGGTGCCGGCCGAATCGCTAGCTGAAATGCAGCAACGGTAGACGGCCGATTTCTAGCACCTGCCGCACATTCGGCTAATCCTTAGGCTACAGCGCGAGCCGCGTACTCTGGCCAAATCGCGGCGGCGCATTCACACTAGAAGCCATCCCTAAGCTGGCCAGGCATGAACGCGTAATTCCAAGGACCGAGTAAATGGACCCTTCAAAACCGACGGACGGCACGACGTCAACTCCTGCGACAGAAGCGCCGGGCGCGGCATCGCAGCCCTCAGCCAACGCCGGCGCCCCGCCACAAAATCCGGCGGCCGCGGGACAGCCGCCGAGCGCAGCACCCGCGGGCGCACCGGCCGCCAAGCCTCCGGTAGCCGCAGGGCTGCCGCCCAGAACGGCAGCCGCACCAGGAATGCCCGCCGCCGAGTTGATCCACAACATGCTTCAGGCTGCGCCAAAAACCAGCGATTTGATCTTTTCGCCCGGCCGCGCGCCGATGGTCGAGCTTCATGGCCAATTGCGCCAGTTAAAGATTCCCGGAATCACCGTGCTTTCGCCCGAAGATACGGCCCGCCTGGCTGGTGAATTAATCGGCCGGAACGCGATCGCCGTGCAGAAGCTGAAGGAAGAAGGGTCGTGCGATATTTCCTACAGCCTGCCCAAACTCTCGCGCTTCCGCGTGAATATTTTCACGCAGCGCGGCAGCTGCGCGATCGTCATGCGCGTGATCCCCAGCACGATTCCGACGTTCACTGATTTGAATCTTCCGATGGAGCTCGCCAAGATCACGGATCTGCGGAATGGAATCGTGCTGGTCACGGGACCCACGGGTTCGGGAAAATCTTCGACGCTTGCGGCGATCGTGAATCAGATCAACGAACAGAAGGCGTACCACGTTCTGACGATCGAGGACCCCATCGAATTTCTACACACTCACAAAATGTCCACGATCCACCAACGCGAGCTGCACAGCGACACGCCCAGCTTTTCCCTGGCGCTGCGCGCCGCCCTGCGCCAGGCTCCCAAAGTCATCCTGGTGGGCGAAATGCGGGACAAAGAAACGATCGAGATCGCGCTCGAAGCCGCCGAAACGGGACACCTGGTCATGTCCACCCTGCACACGATTGACGCTTCGAAAACGATCGAGCGCATCGTGGGCGTGTTTCCGCTGAGCGACCAGCAAGCCATCCGCTCACGTTTCGCCAAAGCCTTTCGTTACGTCGTGTCGCAGCGCCTGATTCCGCGAATGGACGGCGCGGGCCGCGTGGCCGCGATCGAAATCTTGAAAACGACGATGCGCACGCGGGAATACGTCGAGAAGGGCGAGCACGAAGGAAAATCGCTGGTGGATGCGATGCGCGACGGCTCGACCGAGGGGATGCAGCACTTCGACGCCGAGCTTGAGGGGTTTATGCGCGCCGGCATCATCGACATCGAGTCGGGCTTGTCCTACGCCACCAACGCGGGCAATCTCCGCCTGCAGATTATGGACCTGGTAGAGGCGCAAGAAGAGAGACTTCCACTCGACGTCTAATTGCGCGGATCGCCTGCCCGCGAATTTTCCTCGGGGCAGGCAGCTTTATCGCGGATCTAAACGCCAGCCTGTTCGCAGCGCATCCGTAAGAGAAATCAGACGCGGACTCGGCGAGGACTGCATCACGAATTGGAGTTTCGCGACAACCTGGTAGCGGCCATCCGGAAGTTCGTTCACTCGCACCACTTCCCCGATGTATTCCCACCCCGGAGAGCGATTCGAAGAAATGAAGGGATAGGTAAGAAGAAGGCGCATGCCGACAAAATAGGAATCGCGCCACGTGGTGATGCTCAGGCAGCCGCGGGAGACATTCGCGGTCGAGGTGATGTCCTCGAATATCCCGTCGTCAAAGCGCGCGGGCCGGAGGCGTACCGGAATCATTACCGAGCCCCGATTGGCGCGGCGGCGGTCCGTGGTCTTCGCCAAATCGCTGGGTCGGGCGTTCTCAGCGGGGAACATAGCGGCTGGGTTTGCGGAACTCATCAAAACACCTCAGTTTCGGGACTGCGCCGGGTACACTGCTTCGTGGCGATTCCCAGAATGAAACGTGTTTCCAACGAGGTCGATGGTACGAGGGTACCAACGGCAGCGTACGGAAGCGGGCCGGATGGCAGTGCTCACCTTTTACCTCCTGGACGCGTCTGAGCGATGTGTTCTCCATTGAATTTCAACCTCTTGCATTCTGTCTCCGGTTGTTCTAAGAGGACCAGAGGAACGCGTCAGTCAGACGAGGTGCGGAGATGAAAATCGCGATACCGGCTGTTTTGGCCCTGGCTTTCCTGGCGGTAACCCCAGCCCGCGCATTTCAATTGAAGGCTGTCTCCGGTGACGCCCGGCAAGCGGACCGCGAGGCCATTCGCAATCACATCGACAAAATCTTCCAGGCCTACATCACCAAAGATGCCGCGACGATCCGCGCGACACATGCGCCTGCCTGGATCGGCTTTCAATCCTCTTCGGATACGGCCATTCATGGGATTGACGCCTACATGAAGGACATCGACGGCTATTTGAATGGGCCGGTCAGAATGGCCGGATACAAGATGCTGGAGTTTGATGTTCTGTTTTATGGCGATGTCGCGCTCATCCCCTACGTTGCCGACGTCATTTACGCCTATCCCGGTGGAACGATCGCACAAAAACTTCGCGTACTGGATGTGTACGCCAAACTCGACGGCTCCTGGAATCAGGTGGGATCGGA
>DASPVY010000246.1:0-3437 GCA_035622115.1 Candidatus Acidiferrales bacterium | reverse complement strand
CAACGAAGAGTCCAGCATTCGCGAACTCTACGCGCGGCTGAGCGAAGTGATGACGGGCCGCTACGAACCCGTCGAATTCGTTTTTGTCGACGACCACAGCAACGACGCAACGGCCGAAATCCTCGCCGAACTCGCCGGAATCGACCGGCGCGTGGTGGCGCTCCGTTTGAAGCGAAATTATGGCCAAACCGTTGCGCTCGCGGCAGGTTTCGACTACGCGGCGGGCGAGATCATCATCTCAATGGACGGCGATTTGCAGCACGATCCGGCAGACATCCCCCGCATGCTCGACGCCTTCGAGGAGACGGAAAGCGATATCGTCAGCGGCTGGCGCGAAAAGCGAGTTGATAATTTTTTGCTGCGGCGGCTGCCATCCCGCGTCGCAAACTGGATGATGGCCAAACTGTCCGGCGTGGACATTCACGATTTCGGCACAACGTTCAAAGTCTATCGGCGGGAAACGATTAAGGACATTCGCCTCTACGGTGAGTTGCACCGGTTCATACCGGCGCTCGCGGCATGGAACGGCGCAAGAGTCACCGAAGTGCCTATCCGCAATATCGTCCGCCCGACCGGAAAATCGCATTACGGCATCTCCCGGACGATCCGTGTTTTTTTCGATCTTTTGACGATTCGCTTTTTGCTGCGCTACATGACGCGCCCATCGCATTTTTTTGGGCCGCCGGGCATTCTCGCGTCGCTCGGCGGCTCGGGAATTCTCCTGTTTTTGCTTTTTGAGAAGATTGCTTTCGGCACTCAATTGTTCCAGGAGCACGGGCCACTGCTGGTGCTGGGAATGATGCTGTTTTTGTTCGGGCTGCAGGTGCTTGCGGTCGGCTTGATCGGTGAATTGTTGATGCGCACGCACTTCGAAGGTCGCGAGAAGCCGATTTACAGAAGCGAACGGATCGCAGGCGAGACCCGTGCTCGCGCCGCGCGCCAGAGCTGAGCCACGCGACGCGTTCGCCCCGTCGAAAATCGCAGAATCAGTTCCTCCATTCTCGGCATATAATCGTTTTCACGACTAGGTGCCCAAACCGATTCAATAGGAGTCATCCATGAAGGTTGCATGTCGCATCGCGGTAGCCACGTTCATTCTCGCCGTCGCGGCCCCGTTCGCCGGAGCCCAGATGATGTTCCATACGCCGGACATGCGCGGGGTGTGGGATCCGGTCGTCGGATCGGGCGGCAGCTACGAGATAACCCAGACGGGCAACGCCGATAAGCGTGAAATGGAAATCTTCGTCGTCGGCAAAGAGTCCGTCGAAGGCAAGGACGGATACTGGCTCGAGTTTGTGATGCCGCGCGCAAAGGGCGGCGGCGATCTGGCATTCAAGTCGCTCACGGTTCTCGACGGAACGAACGCCGCAGTCTATCGAGCCGTGATTCAGATGCCGGGCATGGCGCAGCCCATGGAAATGACGAAGCAGATGCTGGCAAGCCAGCAATCGAAGGCGACGGACATTCGGACCACTGGTCAGGACGTCGGCAAGGAAACCATTACAACGCCAGCCGGAACATTCGAATGCGAACACTGGCGTTCCGATGACGGAACCGATGCGTGGATTAGTCCCAAGGCCCCGCCGTACGGGTTGATCAAATCCGTGTCCAAGGACGGGCACACGATTGTTCTCACTCGCGTCATAACCGACGCCAAGGACCACATCACGGGCACGCCTGTGCAATTCGATCCCATGCAAATGATGCAGCAGGGAAAGCCGCCGCAGCACTAAGGCAAACGTTGACGCAAACCTCGGTGAACGATGAAGGGACGCCGTCCAGCCAGTTCTTACATTCCTTAGTTGACGAGTTGATCGCGCAAGCTTTACGTCGCGAGCTTTCTTTCGGGGAGACCTTTTGATGGCTTCTACCGAGGAGAAGTATTTCCGCGCACACATCCTGGAACGGACGGACGTCGCAAGCGACCTTTGCAAACTCCGCGTCGATCCGGGCAGCCCATTTCATTTCATCGCGGGGCAATATGCGACTCTGGGCGTCCAGTCGGGAGAGAAAATTGTCGAGCGACCGTACTCGATCGTATCGTCACCGTACGAGGAATCGCTCGAGTTCTACCTGGAGCTGGTAGCTGGCGGCGATCTCACCCCTCTGCTGTTTAGGCTCGAGACCGGAGCCGCCCTCAAACTCCGCAAGTACGCCAAAGGGCGTTTCACCCTGGATTTTGCGAGTGGACACGCCAACCATCTGCTGATCTGCACGGTCACCGGCATTGCGCCTTACATCAGTTACTTGCGCACGTTCTATCGTGATTGGAAAGCAGGGCACCCGCCGAGCGACTTTCACTTTTATTTGATCAATGGCGCGAGTTGTTCGCTCCATTTCGGGTATCGCGGGGAACTCGAGGGGATGGCTTCGGAGGTGCCGTGGCTTAGGTACGTGCCGACGGTCAGCCGGACCTGGGACAATCCGGGCTGGACGGGCGAAGTCGGACGCGCCGAGGACGTGATTCGGAAACATTTGGATCAATGGGGCCTGTCGGGCTCAGATACCACCGCATACCTATGCGGACATCCGAAGATGATTGAGCTGGGAATCGGCATCTTGAAGCGGCGCGGATTCTCGAACACCGCGATCAGGTCAGAAGTGTATTGGGTCCCAGAGAAGTGAGCGCCGGATGAGGCCACCCACTCGGGCGCCCGAAGGCGCCCGGTGGATTGGTTCGAGCCGCGTGGTGGGGCTAAAGATTTGGGCCCGCGGCCGCGATCTGATCAATGGCGCTGTCGATGGTGCGCAGCGGCGTTGAGACATGGACTGTATTTCCATCGTCGTCCACATCCACGACGATCGCTCCGCCGCGCGCCGCAACGGTAACGTGCTGGGCCGGCTCCCTGACTTCGACGAGTGTGGTATCTCCCGCGGATCTGAGCTCTTCGATGGCGGCGTGAATCGTTGGCAGCCACGGACGAATCTGCGCCGAAGCATCCTGGAGCTTCTCCTTGGGAACGAATCGTAGGCCTTCATCGGCCAGGAGAGCAGGGACATAGATCGTCAGATGGGTCCCGTCCGGCTTTTTCTCATGGACGCGCACGCTGATGAAGCCTTCGCTGGAAACAATCGCGCCGGCAGTCACGATCGTTCCCAGTGCCCCGAGTGCCAGTTTTGCGACGAGTATCATCGTGTCCTCACCTTTAAGCGCCCTGGCGCCGCACTATTTCTCCCCTGAGTTATCTGAATCGATCCAGATTCTCACGTCCTGCGTCCCATCGTGAACAGTGACGAGGAGAGCCGAGCCCGCCTGGCTGAGCGCCCGCAGCGCGGCGACAACGTCGATGTCTCTATTGTTGTCGGGCACCAGCGCCTTCACAACTGAAATCGGAACCGTGATGTCGACTTTCTCCGCGTGCTTGGCTCTTTTGTCGTCCGAACTTCCGCTCATGTCGTCTACGTGAATGATGAAGTTGCCTTTGGCTTTGGAGACG
>DASPVY010000245.1:0-2961 GCA_035622115.1 Candidatus Acidiferrales bacterium | reverse complement strand
GGCGAGCTCGGAGGCACGTCTTCGCGCTTGCGACCGGCAGACTTGCACTTTAGGTGGATCGATGCGGCGCTTTCGGACGCGCTGCGGCTCGGAACCGGGACGGACCATGGCATTCGCGGGGCGTTTTCGGCGGTGCTCGATGCGCACACGCAAGGCGCGTTGTGGAAGCTGCAAGGACGCGCCGAACTGCGAAGATTGCATCGCTGGGATCTTTCGATGCGCGTGGACAATCCGGCGTTAAATGTTCAGGTTCGTGCGGACTGGCTTCCCGAGTCATCGAAGTTGAATTTCACCGAACTTGCCATTGATGGGCCCCGTTCGAAAGTGCGCGCATCGGGCATCGCGACGTGGGCACAAGATGGCGAAGGTGAGAATCGCGTACTGGAAGTGTCGTCCGACGACATCGAACTGACGGACTTGCTCTCGTGGGTCCGTGCGTTCCGTCCTGGAGTGTCCGAAGCGCTCACGGCGCGCGGATCGATTCGCTTCGATTTGTCGCTAAGCGGATGGCCACCGCGGTGGGTTGGCGGTGAGGGTTCGCTGGAGAGCGCATCGCTCGAAGGCGGGAGCCTGCGCGTTCCGTTGGCGATCAAACACGCCCTGCTGCGAAGTGATAACAAGTCTGCGCGACTTTTGCCTGCCACGATCGCCATCGGCGCGCACGACGGGGCCCTTCGAATCGAAGGCGAACTACCCACGGCACACCCTAGCGACGTGGCGTGGAAATTGTCGGGCAAGTCTATGAATGTAGCCGATTTAAGTGATGCGGCCGCCGCGCTTGGCTGGAACTTGCCGGCCGGATGGAAGATTGAAGGACCGGCAGCGTTCGATCTGCAATCGGCCGAGAGCGATGGGTCCGGGCGGTGGCGTCCAGTTGGGAAAATCGATCTTCAGGGACTTACGCTGGAGGCGCAGTTCCTGAACCTGCCCGTTTCACAATTACGAGGACGATTGGATTTCATGCGCGATTCTTCGGAGTTGACGATTACGTCGGCGCAGGCGTTCGGCGGCGAGTGGAAAGGGACGATGGATGTTTACCCAGCCGGCGCAGAGCGCTACTTTTCGCTCAGTGTCGATCGGCTCAACGCCGAAGACTTGGATCGCTGGCTGAATCCGCACTGGCGGCAAGGATTTCTCGACAATATGCTGCCCTTCTTGAATTCGTCGCCAAAGTTGGCAGCGGCGACGGAAAATCTCGCCGCTCGCGGGCGAATCTCGGTGGACGAATTTGCATTTTTGCGATTCGTCGCGCTGCATTTGAAAGGCGATCTCGCCATCGACGGGCGGCGACTCGAACTTAGCAGCGCGGAAGCTGAATTTTATGGCGCGCACGTGGCCGGAAAATTGGCTGCAGACCTCGAGAAAGCTCCCGCATATTCCGTGACGGCCCATTTTACGGGCTTGAATCTTGCCTCGCTGACGGCAGGCTCGCCGACACTGGCGCGAAATTTCGGCGGCACGGCCGACGGCGATTTGGAATTGAAGCTCGGAGGAACCGGGCGCGATGCGCTGTTCGCGTCGCTTGAATGTAATGGGACGGCCGAGATTCAAAATCCGTTCCTCGAGGAATTCGATTTGCTGGGATCGCTGCGTGCCGAGAAGCGCGCGGCGGGCATGACGTCGTTTTCTCGCGCAACGGGTGCGTACAAGTGCCAGAACAATGGGATTCAAATTTCTCAGCTTCGGCTCGGAAGCTCCACTGGGGATTTGGCTGTTTCCGGCAACGTGGATTCGGCGAAAAACGTGGATTTCCGCGTCCGATGGCTGGCGACCCACGAGGCCGATTTCGATAACAGATTCGGCAACTATGAAATTACGGGTTCGCTTCAAGCGCCGAGGTTTTCGCGAGTCCAAACAACCCCGAAGGAGTGAAATCGAATCTCAACGGATTGCCCGATGCGTTCTGGCCTCCATCCCCGATTCCTGAGTCCAAAACTCGCAGCGAAATTCCTTCGACGATCCGCCGTAGCACGCGCACTAAGCTTGTGTCTCGCAATCGTTCTGGCGGTCTGCGTGGAAGGCGCGAGCCCCGGCCGCGCCGCGGACGCCACGCGCATTCACTTGACACCCCGTTTTTCGCCAGGCGAAGTGGTACGCTACGAAATCGATCTCCGAAACGTATCGAAGGGGCACGCGGAAGGCCCCATTCGCGAGCCGGAAGAGGCATCGGAGCTGAAACAGTCGGCAACCATCGTGATTCGGCTTGAAGTTCTCAGCATCGATCCGCAGCCGATGACGGATCTTTCAAAGATACATATCCGCGCGACCTACGAGCGATCCGCCGCTAATAACGAGAGCGATGCGTACGACGAGCAAGCCGATGCGATGGTTGAGCAGTTTCGCAAGCTCGAAGGCCAATCCGTCGAATTCACTTTGGGCGGAGACGGTCGAATTTCGGACGTCACTGGGTTCGAAAAGATTTTTCACGATCCGTCGGCAATAGCTAATGCACGCGGCTGGCTCTCGAACATCACACCGGGCGCGGGCTTTCCAAAGAAGGGAATTGCGGTTGGCGAGAAATGGCACTTTGAGGAGCCGCTAACCGGCTCGCCACTGAAAGGGACCGTGTGGCGCACCGATTCCAGTTATCTGCGCAACGAACCTTGCCACGCGACCGCGGGCGCTCCCAAAGGGACTGCCGATGCGGCAGCTCCGTCGGCGGCGAATGATACCGAGACCTGCGCGGTCGTCTTGACGCAGTTCAAAATTCTGCAGACGAATCCGCACGGGGACCTCACGCCGCCGGACTTCATCCACAACGGCCTGCGCACATCAGGAAGTTGGACCGGCTCGGGCGAAAGTCTCAACTCGATTTCATTGCGCACGGGACTGGTGATGAGCGTGACGCAAACCAGTGATCAGCAAATGAACTTTACGATTTCGAGCTCGAGCTCGCCCTCCCGGATGACCTACGCAGGCGAAGTGAAAAGCCAATCGCAAATCGCCCTTCTCCCGGACACT
>DASPVY010000244.1:0-6620 GCA_035622115.1 Candidatus Acidiferrales bacterium | reverse complement strand
GATCGCGCCTTTGCGAATCCCTGAATTTTTCTGCTTAAAAAACCTGCGTAAAATGGACGAACGGGCGAGGACGCCACTCCTCGCCCGTTCTTGGGGGTCGGGCACCGAGACGTGTGCCCGGGGTGAAGATCTCTTTTACTGTGACGGCGGCTCGGCCGCTGGCGGAGGCCCACCGAATTCGTGCCCTCGGCCCTGCTTGACCGTGTAATCCGCCGGAACTTGGAAGAGCGACGCTGCCGGTTCCTCGCGGCTCACATTCGTCAATTGCATCGTTGTGGTTCCGAAGCGCGGGTCCGTGCGCTTCGACATCACATCCATCTGAAGCTCGGACGAGTACCAGCGCTCGACGACAATCTGAACCGGCTTGTCGTTCCCGATTTCTCCGGCAGGGATCGTCCGCGTAATCCGTGTACCGGTCGCGCTCACGCCATTGATGGTCTGCGTGCCGAGAGATTCCTTCGTCTCGTTCGCCTCGTTGTGCGGATGCTTCCCTGGCATTGCATCAGGAGAAGCGTCATGTCCGTGGTGAGCGGGCATCTCGCGGGCAATCTTCTGGTCCGTCTCGAGCAAATAGTGCATTCCCGCGACCGGATCCTGGATGAAAACCATGTGCCTCGGGCCGGACTCAGACTCGGGTCCAAATGCAGGCATCGTTTCTTCCTTGCGAGTCCGTCCCTGGCTATCGCGATAGAACGCGCCGGTCGATTTCCGGTCAATGTGCGTGCCATCTTCCAGAACGGCCACGGTTTCCGTCGCGACCTGGGCTGTAACGGGCGCGCCCTTCACGAGGCGCCCTCCCGGTCCGCCTGGCCCGGCTTCGAAACCAAGAATCCCCGCGGCATCAGGCGGCCCCGGCCGGGGACCATCCTGCGCGTAAACCGCGAGCCCGGCGGCCAGAACCAGAGCGCCGAATCCCGCAACCATCATTCCTGCACGTTTCTTCATTTGCGTTCCTCCCAGATCATTTCAGTCTTATTATGAAAGTGAATTACAAAATCCTACTGGACGATACGAACGGCGCGAGGAGTGCCGTCTTCGTCCACCACAAAATCCGCAACGATCGTATCGTTCGCGTCCGCTTCGCTCACCGGAAGACCGAAATTGGCAAGCGCGGACCGAGAGACGGCTTGCCGGACGATAATTTCGTCCCCGGCTGGCTCATCCGTGAACGGCAGACTCACAAAGGCATCGGCGTATTCCGTATCCGCTCCGTCCGGCGCCGCAGCCGCTGGAGCCAAACTCGTCCCTGACGTCGCGCGCTGGACCGCAGCGCTCGAGCCTGCGCCACCGTCGTGCGTTGGCGGACTTATCACGCGATGGCGCAGGCCGAGTGCAGACAACAAAACCAAGGCCGCCAGTGCCGCAACTCCCGCAATTCCCCACCGCAAAGGCAGCGGCGCGCGAGCGGCGCGATTTCGGTTCTGGCGGAATGCGTCAACAAGTACGCGCTCAACGCGCGGGGCCGCTTCAGCCGCGCCGTCCTTTGTGGCCAGTGCGCGCAGCGCAGCCGTCAATGATTGGGACTGCGCGAAGAGTTCGTCGCAGCGCGAGCACGAATCTGCGTGCGCGAGCGCGGCCCGGCGCGTCTCCCGGCTCAAATCTGCCTCGCGCGCCAGATCGTGAACTACTTCCTGAAATTCAGTGCAATTCATATTACGGCTCTCATCGCTTTACGCCGCCAGCGGCCAATTTCGCTTCGGGCGTTTGCCGCTCAGCCAGTTTTTCGGCCAGCAGGGCCCGCGCCCGGTGGAGGCGTGAGCGCACGGTGCCGACCGCGCAATTGAGCGCCAACGCTGCCTCCTCGTAACTCATCTCTTGCAAATCGCAGAGCGCTGCGACCTCGCGGTAATGTTCGGGCAAACTCAACACTGCCTCGCGGACTCTCGCGATCGTTTCTCCGCGGCTCAAATCCACCGGAGCGACGATCAACTGCGGATGCGTCCCGTTTCCGTTCGCTGGCTTGCCTTCGCTCGCTCCAACCGCAGATTCAGGCAAAGGCACCAAATGTCGGTCGCGGTCGTAACGCTTTCGCACTTGGTTGCGCGCGATGCCGAACAAGTAGGCGGAAATACTGCCGAGCTCCGGATCGAACCGGCTGCCCTCGCGGATCAGCGACATGAAAACCTCTTGCGTGACATCTTCCGCAATCGACCCATTTCCGCTCATATGCAGTGCAAATCGGTAGATCGGACCTTGCCAGCGCCGGTACAGCAACACGAATGCGCTCTCCTCTCCGGCCAGAAGGCGCCGGACCAGATCGTCGTCCGAGTGTCCGTTAGAGCGAACCATCTATCCCAATAGGACGATCCGTAGCGCCTCTCGTTACGTATTCCGCCAAAGGCGATGCGGAGTTCCAATAATTGAGCATGTCTGTACTTAGCGCCCCTGCTGAGCCCTAGATGCAATAGTTCTAGGACGCCTATTTCTCGCCGATCAGGTAGCGGCAACCTTTAGGCCCCATCCGCGCGGAGTGCACCGCCCGCGCGGGGACGTCGCAGCGTTCCCCCGCGCCGAACCGCCGCGTTTCGCCGTTCATCGTCAGCTCCAGTTCACCCGCGAGGACAATATGTGCGGTTTCGGTCCCATGGGTGTGATCTGGGTAGTGCGTGCCGGGGCCATCCTGCCAGACATAAGTGCGGGCGAATCCCTCGGCGCGAAGCTGCTCGGCATGGGCTTTTTCTTCCATGCCTTAATCAAATCATATCTAAGGGAGCAAACCAATCCCGGCCGCGGACGCCGGGTCATGCGCTCGCCTTTGTCCCGGGCTTGACCGCGCGGCGGGCGTTCCGTACTTTACTCTGGGCTTAGCATGGCGCGCGCCCGAGCGGCGGGGACCGCCAGACAACGCTTGCCCGCGCGCGGAGGAAAACCGAATGCAAGAATTCGATCCACAAGTTCTGAAAGAGAAGCCGATACCCCCACCGGCGGATTTCAGCAAGCGCGCGCACGTTCGCTCGATGAAAGAATATGACGAGATGTATGCACACGCGCAGCGCGATCCCGAGGGCTTCTGGAGCGAACAGGCGAAAATGCTGCACTGGTTCACCCCGCCGAAGAAAATCCTCGAGTGGGATGTTCCCCATGCGAAATGGTTCAGCGACGGAAAGCTGAATGTTTCCTACAACTGCATTGATCGGCATCTCGCGACGAGTGGAAACAAGCCTGCGCTGATCTGGGAAGCGGAAGATGGCGACACGCTGCAATTGACGTATACCGAGCTGCACGAACACGTCTGCAAGTTCGCGAATGTGCTTCTGGGCCTGGGAGTGAAGCCGGGCGACTGCGTTGCGGTTTATATGCCCATGATTCCGGAGCTTCCGATCACGCTGCTTGCGTGCGCGCGAATCGGAGCGATCCATTCCGTGATTTTCGGCGGATTCAGCGCCGTGGCTCTGGCCGACCGCATTGCCGACGCCAATTCGAAGATTCTGGTGACCGCGGATGGAGGCTATCGCCGCGGGAAAATAATCCCTCTGAAAGAAACCGCGGACGTTGCCCTGCAAAAATGTCCGACGATCGAGAAGGCCATCGTGGTTCGCCGGACGCATGAAAAGGTCGGCTGGACCGAAGGGCGCGATTTGTGGTGGCACGAACTCGTCGAGAAATCGCCGAAGGAGTGTCCGGCGGTCTCCTTTGATGCCGAACAGCCGCTGTTCATTTTGTACACGAGCGGCACCACGGGAAAACCGAAGGGTGTCTTGCACACGTCAGCGGGCTATTTGCTGCAGTGCCAGTGGAGCACCCGGCTGGTTTTCGATTTGCGCGACGACGACATCTATTGGTGCACCGCCGACATCGGCTGGGTGACCGGCCACAGCTACATTGTCTACGGCCCGCTTGCAAACGGCGCCAGCGTCGTGATGTACGAGGGTGCGCCCGACTTTCCGCGGCGCGACCGCTTCTGGGATATCGTCGAGCGCTACAAAGTCACAATTTTTTACAGCTCGGCTACCGCGGTGCGCGCGTTCATGGCGTGGGGCGCCGAGTGGATCGACAAGCACGATATCAGCAGCCTGCGACTTCTCGGCACTGTAGGCGAACCGATCAATCCAGCGGCGTGGAAATGGTATTCGGAGGTCATCGGAAAGGGCCGCTGCCCGATCGTGGACACCTGGTGGCAGACCGAAACCGGCTCGATCATGATTTCGCCGCTGCCCGGCGCGACTCCGACCAAGCCGGGATGCGCAACCAAGCCAATGCCCGGCGTCGCCGCCCGAGTCGTCACCTTGCAGGGTGAAACCGTGAAGCCCGGCGAAACGGGCTATCTCATCATCGAGCGCCCGTGGCCTTCGATGCTCAGGACCATTTATGGCGATGACGAGCGCTATCGCCGCGAATACTGGAACCGGATACCGGGCGTCTATTTCACGGGCGACGCGACGCAATTCGACAGCGATGGCTACATCTGGGTTCTCGGTCGTGTGGACGATGTCATCAAAGTCGCCGGCCACCGGCTAAGCTCCATGGAAATTGAGAGCGCGCTGGTGAGCCATCCCGCCGTCGCGGAAGCCGCGGTGGTGGCCAAGCCGGACGAGATCCGCGGCGAAGCCATCGTCGCGTTTGTGACGCTCCGCGCGGGGCAGCAGCCAACGCGCGAATTGCAGGCGGCCCTGGGCGAGCATGTCGCTACCACCATCGGGACCATCGCGCGGCCTGCGGAAGTTCGTTTCGCCGATCTATTGCCGAAAACCCGCAGCGGCAAAATTATGCGGCGCCTGCTGCGGGAACTCGCCCACAAGGGCGGTATTTCCGGCGACACGACGACGCTCGAGGATCTCTCCGTAATCGAAAAGCTGGCCCACTCTAAAGGGCAGGACGAGGAATAACCGGGAGCGAGCGCTGCGCACCGCCAAATCTCGCCGCTGTTCGTTCGCGGTTTGCGCGCTACTTCTGGGACGGCGCGAACATTTTTCCGGCGACGCGCGTTACGAAACTGCGCGGTACAAGCCGCTGAGATATTGCGCCGGCCTTGTTGGCAAATCCTGAAATCACCGCGCTCTTCCCGCTCGCCAGCGCTTCCAGCCCCACCCGCGCAACCTTTGCCGCTGTTTCCGCCCGGCGAAAGACGCGGTCGGGCTGCTCGGCCACTTGCTGAAACTCCGTGTTCGTCGACCCTGGGCAGAGAGCGCACACGTGCACGCCGAGCGGGCGCAACTCTTCTGCCAGGCCCTCCGCGAACAGCAGGTCAAACGATTTAGTCGCGGCATAAACCGAGATATACGGGACCGCCTGGAACGCAGCCGTCGAAGCCAGGATCAGAATGTCGCCGCTGCGTCGCGCCACCATGCCTTGCAGGTACAGATGCGTCAGGTGAACCACGGCGCTGCAGTTGACTTGCACCATTTCGAGTTGCCGCGACAATCCCGCTGAATGAAACGGACCGTACGAGCCAAAACCCGCGTTGTTGATCAAAAGATCGATTTGAAGGTTTCGCGTTGACGTAATTGTATAGATTTTCGCCGGCGCCTCCGGGCGAGCCAGGTCCGCCGGAATCACTTCCGTCTGGACTTTGTGCTTTCCTCTCAGGTCGGCTGCGAGTTGTTCGAGACGCTCGCCGCGTCGCGCCGATAGGACGAGGTTTGTGCCGCCCGCGGCCAGCAGCTTGGCGAACTCGGCCCCAATTCCCGCGCTGGCGCCGGTGATGAGCGCCCACTTTCCGCGCCAACGGTCCATTTTCGTCGTCCTCCTGAATGCGAGGACGATGAAAGCACAACCGAACGAAATTGAACAAGGGAGATTTAGAAAAGTGCAGAACTAGCTTTGGTGGGTCACGGAAACTTCCGGCCCGGCTGGCGCCGGACGATCCAGCAGGACCATTCGCAGACGCTCGCGCTCTTCTTCCATCAGGCCCAGCAGGCGGCGCGCCCATCCATATTCAGCGGCCAGGATTCCCAGGCCGAACAGGATTGTGAGCCACCCAGGCAGAGGCGTCAAAAACATTGCCACGCCCAGCGCAAGAAGCGTGAAACCCGCTCCAATTCTCAGGTATCTCTTCGCGGATTGAAATGTCTTGAAGAGCATGGATTCTCGAATCTCGCCTGCCTCGTTGGGCAACAACATTCCCGAGCTAATATCTTTGATGCGTCCGCATTCGGCTCGTTCCACAGGATTCTCAAGCACGTGTGCTGCCAGATACGCGCCCGCTTGCCTCCTCTCTATCTCCTGCCGATAATGGACTTCGGCGATCCACGATGCGGTCGCCGCATTCGCCTCAGTTCAGAAGCGGAAAAATTTACGCGGTGTCGGAGCATTATGGAACTCCATTGCGTGCCACTTGAAATTCCTGAAGGCGCAAATCTCATTCTCGGCCAGGCTCATTTCATCAAGACCGCCGAAGACATCTACGAAGTGATGGTCAATACCGTGCCGAATGCACGCTTTGCTGTCGCGTTCTGCGAAGCTTCGGGCCCGCGCCTGATTCGCGTGGAAGCGAATGACGATGAACTTCGTCGCGTCGCCATCGAAAATGCCCAAGCGATCGCAGCCGGCCACGTTTTCGTGCTCTTGATTCGCCAGGCTTATCCCGTAAATGTACTCAGCCGCGTCCGCGATTGTTATGAGGTTTGCTCGATTTTCTGCGCCACGGCCAATTCTGTTTCCGCGATCGTTGCTGACGACGG
>DASPVY010000243.1:0-2849 GCA_035622115.1 Candidatus Acidiferrales bacterium | reverse complement strand
TCTCTCCAGCGATGGCCGCTAGAGTAGAATCGTAGCCGTGCAGCGTAGGCGATTCGGTGACCCAATGAGATATGCGCGTTTTACTCTTCGCATTTTGGCTACCCTTTCATTTGCTGCAATTGGCTTTGGAATAGGTCTTTACTTGCCGCTTTTCATTTACATGATTTCTCATGGCGACCCGGGAATGCCCGGCGGCGCAGGGTTGGTGATCATTGGGTTCCCGCTCGGGATAGCAGGAGCAGTGATTGCCGGAACATTCTCAATTCTTAAATTGCACCCGTGGCGAGAATTTTCAAAGTAGCCCACTACCCGGAAGGTGCCGTGCGACGATCAGAGCCGGGGTAAAAATCGCGCCGCGAAACGGGAGTGCCGGATAGCCCTGTCGTTTATTTGCTGGCGAGTTGATCGGCGAATTCAGCTGCGTAGGGCACACGGAACTTTTCGTGCTGCGCCGCCTTGACCATCAGCAGAATCCACAGAACAAACGTCACGAGATGCAGCACTTCGTAGAGCAGAAAGCCCAGTCCAAAGCTGCCCCAGCCCAGCCCCCCAAACAGCAGCCCGATGCCGTAAAAATGGCCGAGCAAAATCGAGAGGATGTTCAGCGAGCCGAAAACGACGATGGACTGCGCCGCGTGGAAGCGCACGAAAGGCCGTTTATCCATAAAGAAGAAAATCACTCCGGTGATCCAGCCCAGGACGTAACAAAGCATGCCGGCGATATTTTCCTGGATGTTCATTTCAGCGCTCGCTATCGGCGAGGGATTCGCCGGCGCGCCCGATGGCGTCGCGGGTGTAGCGTCCGATCGAGGTGCGCCGCACTTCGCGCAGAATGCCCCGCCGGCGGCCAATTCCGCCCCGCAGTTCGAGCAAAATGCCATCGACGGCCTCCCGGAGGTGGCTTCCCCGCAATTGGCGGCGTAGCCTAACAGAAGCCCCAGGAGCGGGCAAGCCGATTTGGGAGCCGCCTGTCGTGCTATTCTCCCGGCTCAATCTCAAAGCGAAGCGGGGGCCATTGGCCGGCAATATTGTTTCCGAGCGAAGGCAAATTTTGGTACGGTCCTGCTGACCGAGAGTTTAATCGAGCCGCGCGCCTAGTTGTAAATCCCGGAATTTGGCTGCCGCATGCGTACTCTCAAGATCGTCCTCGCAGTCTTCGCGGCACTCCTGCTCGCGCTTGCGGGAGTCGCGGCGTTCCTTCTCTACCGTCCCTCCGCGCCCCCGCTGCCTCCGAACGAAGCCAATGACGCCAGTGGATTGAATCGCACCGTCGTAGGACAAATCGTCAGTCCGATGAACGACGACGAGATCCGCGCCGCGGTAATTTTGGCGAAACAAAACGGCATGAAAGTCGCGATCGCCGGCGCGCGGCACAGCATGGGCGGCCAGTCGCTCGATCCGGGCGCGCTCGTCCTGGACATGCTTCATTACAATCGCGTCATTTCGATTGACGAACAAAGGAAGCTGGTAACCGTTCAGAGCGGAATCACCTGGCGCGATTTGCAGGAGTATCTCAATCCCATGGGCCTCGCTGTGATCGTCATGCAAGGCCCCAATGTTTTCACCGTGGGCGGCTCGATGAGCGTAAACGCTCACGGCTGGGACTTGCGGGACGGACCGCTCGCCGCGACGATTGAGTCGTTCCGCTTGCTCACCGCCGACGGTTCCGTGCGCGTCTGCAGCCGGACGGAGAATCCCGAGCTGTTTCGCGTGGTGCTCGGCGGTTACGGCCTGTTCGGAGTGATTCTCGACGTGACCCTGCACGTAACCGCGAATAATGCTTACTCGGCAATTGTGTTCACGCTGGAGGATCGCGATTTCCCCGGCTACTTCAAGAACACCATCCTATCGAATTCCGCGATCGAGCTTGCGGAAGCCGATCTTTCGATCAGTCCGGATACGTTTTTACGGAATATCGTCGGCGTGGCCTACGCGCGCACCAACGATGCCACCGGCCGGACCGATCCGCTCCTCAACGAAACCAATGTCTTGCGCGACCGCGTCTTGTTCGATCTCTCGCGACGATTCGATTGGTGCAAATCGCTGCGCTGGCGCCTTCAGGAAAAGCTCGAGTATCCGGCGCCCGGCGCCATGCGCACGCGAAACAATATTTTTCGCTCGCCCATGCAGCGCATTCAGCATTACTCGCTCAACGATTCCGATATTCTGCAGGAATATTTCATCCCGCCGGAAAATTTCATCACCTTCCTCGACGAGTTGCGCGCCGTCATCGAGCGCCGGCACGTCAATCTTCTCAGCGCCACGATCCGCTACGTCACGTCGAACGACGACTCATTTCTGAATTACGCGCGTCAGGAATGCCTGGCCGTGGTTCTCTATATCAACGTCAAGTCCTCCACCCGGGGCCAAACGGATGCGACCGAATTCACGCGCGAGCTGATTGATCTTTCGATCGCCGACGGCGGAACTTTCTATCTCCCCTACTCGCTCTATTACGACAAGTCCGAGCTCGAAGCGGCGTATCCCAACATCGATGAATTCTTCGACATGAAGCGCCAGTACGATCCCTCCGAACTCTTTAGGAATTCGTTCTACGAAAAATACGGCAAGTAGCTGTCCCGGTTTCTATCCTTGCGCTGTTTCGCTGTGCCGTTCACTTGTGCGCGACAAAGCGAATTCCTCCCAAGCGCTCCGGCAATGCCGAACGGGGGGAACACAGGGTCTGACGCGTGATTTGCCGGCGCGTGTTTGGTGTTAGCGGGTTCGGCAAACTGGGCCGAAGTACTATGGGAATCGACGCGGTCCCTTGCCAGACTTTCCTTCAGAGACCCAGCTATGGCTTCGCGGATTCCCAAAATCATAATGGCGTTGTGTCTCGCCGCGCCCGG
>DASPVY010000242.1:0-3130 GCA_035622115.1 Candidatus Acidiferrales bacterium | reverse complement strand
GTTCACGCGTCGAGCCCGATGACGTGGAATTGGTTCTCGCCAAGGTGCCCGACCCGAAAATTCTGGAAGATCGCATCAATGGCGACATCGAGTACGTGCGATTATCGACTTTGAACGCCGAAGCTGTTGACCATTTGCGCGAGAAATTGACGCAGCTCGACGGCAAGGGCGCGCACAAGCTCATTCTAGACCTGAGGGATTGTGCGCTTGGCGAGCCGGGCGACGGCATCGCAGCGGCGCAACTCTTCTTGCCATCTGGAACCATCACCTCGCTCAAGGGCCAAACTGTCAATGAGCAGAAGTTTTCCGCCGAAGCTTCCAAAGTCGTATGGAAGGAGCCGGTCACCATCCTGATTTCCGGTGGGACGGCGGGCGCGGCCGAAGTTCTGGCAGGGGCGATTGCCGACAATCACCGCGGTGAAACGATCGGCGACCGCACGTTCGGCACGGCATCGACTCAAAAACTCGTTCAGCTCGACGACGGCGCGGCGCTGATTCTCACTGTCGCGGATTATTACACGCCGGCAGGCAAGTCCATTCCCGCTGAAGGCGTCACGCCGACGGTGCAGGAGACGGCGGAGGACGTGGCGGCGCTGAACGATTTGCAGGAGACCACCGCTCCGCCGCCGGGACAAGTGGCGTCACCGGACGATCCGCTCCTCAAGAAGGCCATTGACGTTCTCGAAGGCAATAAGACCGCTGTCAAGAAGGCCGCTTAGCCGCCTCGAGCGCGCAAAACGCGCTCCGGGAATCACCATCGCGGCAATTTATCTCTTTCGATTTCTGAGATTTCCTTGGAACCGCGGAAACTTTTCGCGTTTCCGTATTCCCTCAATCGCGTGCGAGTCGCGGTCCGCAAGATATTTACTTTTCTCCGCGGCGCTGCTGGTTATCGTCTTGGCCGGCTGCGGAAAAAAGCCGCCGAGCAACATGGAAATTCGCGGCATCTCGCAAGAATTGGCTGCCGCCGCGCAGGGAGTGGCCGGCCGGCAATCGCAGATCACGATTCGGCCGGAGGCGCAGCCCGCTCGCAACGGCAAACGCGGCACCTCCGCAGATGTGATCTCGGTGACGCTCGATGATCCGCACCGCGAATCCGCATTGGTGAAGGCGATCGTCGGCGTCGCGCGACGCCACGAACTGACACGCGGACCGCTGGCCACGAATACGGACGTCGTTCAGTTCGATCTTTTCTGGCGCTCGCAGCGGACGCATACCATCCGAATCACGGAATCGACTGCATCGTCCGTGCCGGCCAGCGCGGCGCTGCCTCCCAACGCGGCGCGCCTCGCCATCATCATTGACGATTTCGGCGAAGATGCGGCGCCCGCTCGGGAATTTCTGAAGTTGCCGTGCCCGCTCACACTCTCCATCATCCCGAATCTTCAGCACTCGACGGACATTGCCGACGAAGCATACAAGCGCGGCGACGAGATCCTGCTTCATTTTCCAATGGAAGCGTCAGAGGGAAATGCAGAGTCGGAAGCTGTGGAGTTGCGCGTGGGAATGAAATCGGATCAGGTGGACGACATGCTCTCATCAATGCTCGCGTCGGTCCCGCACGCCGCGGGCGTCAATAATCATCAAGGCTCGCGCGCGACCGCCGATTCGGCGCTGATGGATGCGCTCATGCCCGCGCTGCGGCGCCGCGGGTTATTTTTCGTGGATAGCCGCACAACTGTCGACACCGTCGCGTATACCGCGGCCGAGCACGATGGCGTTCCCGCCACGTTTCGGAGCGCGGAGTTTCTGGACGATGTCGAGACGCGCAGCGCCGTCCTTCGTCAACTCGATCGCGCTGCATCGGAGGCGAAACACAAAGGTTGGGCGGTCACGATTGGGCATCCTCATCCTGCCACACTCGCGGCACTCCGCGAGGCTTTGCCGCGCCTCGCATCGCGCGGAGTTTACCTGGTTTTTGTATCCGATGTACTGAAGTGACGAAGCTCCGAAGCGGACGCTTCAGCCAAGAATTTCCGCTGCCATGCCCAGCACTTGTTCCGCAATCGCCGGCGCCGACGTCAATCCCGGCGAATCCATCCCAATCAATTGGATCACGTTCGGCAAATCGGGGTCGCGCTGGATGATGAAATCCGCGATGCCGTGTTGATCTCTCGGAACGAGCTTGGCGCGAATGCCCGAATACGCCTGAACTAGATCGGATGCCTGAAGTTCCGGCAGCATTGCTTGCGCGTTTCTTGCGAAATCTTCCAGGGGCTCGCGGTCGCGCGCGTAGTCGTTTTTGTCTTCGATATAGCGAGCTGTCGGCCCCACCAGCACCGTGCCCCAGAGCGTCTTCGTCAGGTGCTCGCCGAGACTCAACCCGCTTGAGGGCGGCACGGGATAGACGAGGCCTTTTATCAAATCCGATTTCGCTCGCACGACTTCGCAATATTCTCCGCGCACGGGATAAATCCGGTGCCGCGCAAGGCTTGAACCCATCATGGCCGCCACTTCGTCGGCAAAAAGCCCGGCGGAATTCACCACACAACGCGCTTCGATCTCGCCTGCAGCGCTTGATACGCGCCCGCTTCCTTTCCCAATTTCGATCCGCTCGACCTTCGCATTTGTCACGATATGCGCGCCCTGCCCGGTGGCAATCCGCGCGTAAGCTTTTACCAGCTCTTCGCTCGACACGATTCCGCTCGAAGGCACGTCAATTGCTTGAACGGCCTCGATGTGCGGCTCGCGCTCGCGAATCGCCGCGCGATCAATGATGCGCAGCCCTTCGACGCCATTTTTTTGCGCGTTATCCATCAGGGCCACGAGGTCTCGCTCCTGCGAGTCATTCACCGCAACAACAAGCTTTCCCGTGTTGCGGTGGGGAACGCCGTGCGCCGCGCAGAATTCGTAGGTCAATCGATTTCCACGCAAGCAGTGTCGCGCCTTGAGCGAGCCCGGCGGGTAATAGAGTCCCGCGTGGATCACGCCGCTGTTTCGCGTGCTCGCGCCCATCCCCACGCGCGGCATCGCCTCGAGAACGAACACGTCGTCCCAGCGCGCCGAAAGCGCTCGCGCAATCGCGCAGCCGATCACTCCGCCGCCAATGATGACGGCATTGGCTTGATCCATAATTCGATTATCGCGAAAGTTTTTCTGCCGGCACAGATTTCGTTCGCGAGGAGTGCGC
>DASPVY010000241.1:0-13898 GCA_035622115.1 Candidatus Acidiferrales bacterium | reverse complement strand
CTGCTTCATCTCCACGGCGCGTTTCGTTTGCCGCTCTCCGCTCTTCATCTCCGCGGTACAACGAGTCGGCGTTACGCCCCAATTCCTAAGCGGGGCATCCGGCCGGCAGGCCCGCCGTGGCGGGATTTCGCGCTGCCTGGCACGGCAAAATCCAATGGTTCTGCTATGCCGCCTGCGCTCGAACCAAAAAAATCTACGCGTACGGAAGCATCAGCCGGACATTCGGCGCATCCGATGGGCTCACTTCCACCGACTTGCCCAGCTTCCGCATTCTCTTGGGCGCTTTGGTGCCCAGCAGATGCCGCTTGCCCGAATGCATCCGCATGATCTTGCCGGTCGAGGTCACCTTGAACCGCTTGGCTGCGCCTCGATGCGTCTTCAATTTCCTGACTTTCGCTTTTGCCTTGGACACCGTTCCACCTTCTCCAGAATTTCCAATCAGGCTTGCCCGGCCGCCGCCGGCTTTGATCCGCCGCTGCTTCCGCTCTTTTTCGGCGCCAGCAGCGCCAGCAGGATATTCGCTTCCATCCGCGGCCCGAATTCCACCAGCGCGTGATCGTTGATATCCTGAAGCAGCCGCGTCATCTTGGCGCGTCCCACGTCCTGGTGGGCCATTTCGCGGCCGCGATGAAATATCATGGCTTTGACTTTGTATCCATCGCCTAGAAACCGGATGATCTGATTTTTGCGCACCTGGTAGTCGTGCTCGGCCGTCGCCGGCCGGAACTTCACTTCTTTGATGTGCGTGGATTTTTGGTGCTTTTTCTGTTCGTGCGCCTTCTTGTTTTGCTCGTAGAGGAATTTCCCGTAGTCCACGAGCTTGCAGACCGGCGGCACGGCGTTCGGCGAGATCTCCACCACGTCGAGCCCTTGCTCGCGCGCCGCTTTCATCGCGTCGAACAGGGACATCACTCCGAGCTGGTTCCCTGCTTCGTCAATCACGCGGACTTCGCGCGCTCGGATGCGCTCGTTGACCCGCAAACCGGAACTACGTTCAGCGATAAACCCACCTCCAGAAAACCAGACCCCCAACGGGCCTTCCCCGCGGGGGTCACGGGTTTAAAAGTATAGCACGGGCCGCAGGGCGTTCGGAATCCGGCAATCGGCCGGGTAGTGGCCGAATTTGACCAGCCCCTGTGGGGTCCGTCGTCATGTTCCGTATCGTTGTGTCGCGTGTCTCTGCCGACCGCATCGATTTAAATCGCCGCGTTTATTGAGACGGACCATTTTCGGTTCTGCCCGCGGTGGTTTTCACCGCGGCATTCAGCAGCTTTGGGAGAAATCCTCGAACAGGCTGTCCAATTTTCATTTTCTTTCCGTCAAATCAGGACACTAGCATCGGTCCGTCCGGTGCTTGACACTCGTCTCCGTCGGGCGTCAGAATCGCCTCGAATGCCAGACTCTACGACGCGTATTGAGCGCCGCGCCGGCTCTCGCGACGGCCACATCATACTAGCCGTTCATGGCCCCGTGACTGTCGCGACGGCTCCGGAGCTTCGCAAAGCCGGCGATGGGCTCTCCGCCCGCGCGCTCATTCTGGATCTGACCGAGGTCCCTTACCTTGATTCCTCCGCCATCGGCGTTCTCGTTCACTTCTATACGGCCTCTCGCCAATCGGGCAGTGAGCTGATTCTGGTTGGATTGAATGATCGCGTGCGGAAAACCTTGAAGAACATGAGCGTTGACAAGCTGTTCCACATCTTTCCCACGCTAAGCGACGCCGAAAGTTCCCTGAGCTGACACGGCAGAGCCGGACGAGGAAGGTCGCCTCGGGGTATCGATTCCGGCGGGCAAAATTCAGAGCGGTTTTGGCGACGGAATGGCCGGTTCTAATCGCCACGGTAAGTATCCCTTGTAGACAAGTACAGGGATGAAGGATACCATAGTGATTAGAAACGATGTCGGAGAAACTGTTTGGCATTCTAATGAGGAGATTTGTTTTGGTCCGAAGGGATGGACGCTCGTGATTCGCGCATTCTTCGACGATAGCGGCAAAGAAAGCGATTTAGATAATCGAATCGTTTGTGTCGCTGGCTATCTAGCGCCGGACGGTCTCTATTGGGAGACTTTTGGGCAGACTTGGCGTCATCAATTATTCAAACATGGTATCAGTTGGCTGCACATGAAGGATTTCATGCAGGACCAGGATGAATACAAAAAGTTGGGTTGGGATTGGCCGAAGAAGAAAGAGGTGCTCGATAATTTCGTCGCGGTGATCAGGGGCAGCCAGTTAATTGGCGTAGGGGTGGGAGTGGACGCTGCTGCATGGAAAAAAATCCCGAAAGAGGTCACGAAAATTCAGGGTGACGCGCAACAATTCTGCTTTCTGCGAATCATGAAAATGATTGTAGACCGAGTTAAGGCCACGCTGCCTCGTGATTTCGTCTCGGTTCATTTTGATTGCGACATCGCATTTACTCCCGCTCGGTTTCACAGATTTTTGGGGGTTCGAGAGCATGACGAGGATGCGAAGGCATATCTAAAATCATTTAGCGTATCGGACGCAAAGATATTTCTTCCTTTGCAAGCTGCCGACCTACTTGCTTGGGAAAGCAGAAAAGAGTTAATACGCAAGATCGGTGGATTTGAATCAAGACCGGAATTCCAGAGGCTTTTCGAGATAATTCCTGGCTTTCCGGCAGACTATATCGGCGAATTCTGGAACGAAGAAGAAATTGAAAACAGGATTCTGAAAAAAATTAAGGATGGAGGCCAGATTGACACGCTCTAAGAAATTGAAACCCCGAAAGGAATCGAAAAAGAAAATGCGCCCTTTCACGGGGGACGCATTCCACAGCTTGCTGAATCGAGCGATCACGCCGCACGCTGAGAAACACGCTCCAAAATAGAGCGGAATTGTTGGTTTCCATCGTGGCGGCGATTGAAGCGGAAAGTGTATTCGTTTAGATAGCTTTGCAAGTATTTCGGTGAGACAGAGTGATAGACGCCGCGAATCCCAGTCTTGAGCAGCATCCAAAAGCCTTCGACAGTATTGGTGTGAATGTGGCCATCGCGGACGTACTCGCCTTCCGAGTGCTTGATTCTGAAATGCTGAAACTTCATCGGCTTCCCGTCTCGCATCATTTCGGGAATGCGGCGATAGACGTAATAATCGTCAGTGTAGATCACGCTGCCCGGAACGACGTGCTGGCGAATCATTTTGCGGATTCGCTTGCCAGTCAAATCAGGCATCGCGCGAGCGACTACTTTTCCGCCTGCACGCTGCACGATTGCGACAACCGGAGTTTTCTGTTGGTCGCCACGCATCGGTCGCCCGTGCCGTCCCTTGCGGACTCCGCCCACGTAGGTTTCGTCTATCTCAACCGTCGGCCCCTCCATTTCGAGTTCGCCTTCGGAGAGCATGGAACGAATCTGGCGAAACATGCGCCACGCAGTCTTGTAGGTAACTCCAATCTCGCGCTGAATCTGCTTCGCGGAAATTCCGCAGCGAGTAGAACCCATCAGGTACGCAGCATAGAACCACAGGCGCAGCGGGGTAGTAGTTTTCTCAAAGATGGTGCCCGCGAGCGGGTAGATGTGATTGCCGCAATACTGACACGCGTAGGCGGTGCGATTGCCGACGCGATGGTGTTTGGTCTGCTTCGCACACTTCGCGCAATCGCTCATACCGCCCGGGAAGCGACGCTCTTTGATGTAATCGAGGCACGCGCTGTCATCCGGAAACTCAATATTGAAGTCTCTGATGCTGTATCGGAGTGCTTTGGGGATATGTTGTTTTACTTTCATAATGCTAAGAGCGTATCAGAATGTCTACTTGTTGTCAAGGGATAATTACCATCGCCACAAAGTTTCGAGTCAAAAAAGTACAATCAATTCAAAACAGGGCGGTTAGCGATTTCTAATCGCCACACTTTTTGGGCTGCTGCGGATGCGCCGGAAGCGAGCTAGCTGGCGCTCTTTTCGGCGATTTCCGCGTTCAAAGTGCTGATGAACTGGTCGAGCGGCTGCGCGCCCAGGTCGCCTTTGCTGCGATGCCGCACGGACACGGTGCCGGCTTCGGCTTCCTTCGCGCCGACGACCAGCATGTAGGGAATTTTCTGGAGCTGCGCGTCGCGGATTTTGGCCTGAAGTTTTTCGTTGCGATCGTCGAGATGCACGCGGAATCCCGACACGCCAAGCTTTTTGGTAAGTTCCTTCGCGTAATCGGCAATCTTCTCGCTCAGCGGCAGCACTTCCACTTGCACCGGCGCGAGCCAAGCCGGAAACGCGCCCGCATAGTGCTCGATCAAGATTCCGAAGAAGCGCTCGACCGAGCCAAGCAGCGCGCGATGCACCATCAACGGCTGATGCCGCGCGCCATCTTCGCCGACATATTCGAGTCCGAATCGCGCCGGCAAATTGAAATCGAATTGCACGGTGGTGAGCTGCCAGGGCCGGCCAATCGCGTCAATCAGCTTCACGTCAATTTTCGGGCCGTAGAACGCCGCTTCGCCTTCCATGCGCTTGAACGGAATTTTCAGGCGATCGAGCGTGCTCGCCAGCACGTGAGTCGCGCGCGTCCAATCTTCCGGCTTCCCGGCGTAATTTTCCGGGTGCGCCGCGTCCCAGTCCGAGAGCTCGACCTCGTACTTGTCGAAGCCGAAAGTCTTCATCACGTCAAACGCGAAATCGACGCAGGCCTCGACTTCTTTTTCGATCTGTTCGGGCATGCAGAAGATGTGGGCGTCATCCTGGGTAAATCCGCGCACGCGCAGCAGGCCGTGCAGCACGCCGGAGCGCTCGTAGCGGTAGACCGTGCCCAGCTCGGCGAAGCGCAGCGGCAAATCGCGATAACTGCGCAGCCGCGATTTGTAAATCAGGATGTGGCCCGGACAGTTCATGGGCTTGAGCTGGTATTCCGCCTTTTCGACTTCGATCGGCCCGAACATGTTTTCGCGATAGAAATTGGTGTGGCCGCTGGTGTTCCAAAGATCGAGGCGCATGATGTGCGGAGTGAAGACCAGGTTGTAGCCGCGCCGCAGCAATTCGTCGCGCTCCCAGTCCTCGATAATCTTGCGGATCAGGCCGCCCTTGGCGTGCCAGAAAATCAGGCCGGGCCCGGCCTCTTCCTCGATGCTGAACAAATCCAGTTCCGCGCCCAGCTTGCGATGATCGCGGCGCTTGGCTTCCTCGAGCTTGTGCAAATATTCTTCCAGCTGGGCCTTCTCGATAAAGCACGCGGCGTAAATCCGCTGCATCTGCGGATTGCCTTCGTGCCCTTTCCAGTAGGCGCCCGCGACGTTAATCAGCTTGAACGCTTGAATCCGCCCGGTTGACGGAATGTGCGGCCCGCGGCAGAAATCGATGAATTTTCCGGTGGTGTAGAACGACACCATCGGTTCGATGGCTTTTTCCTCAACGAGTTCGCACTTGAAGGTTTGATTCGAGTCGCGGTAGAGCTGCAGGGCCTCGGGCTTGGGCAGCAGCTTGCGTTCGTTGGGGACGTCGCGCGCCGCGATCTCATGCATCTTCGCTTCGATTCTTTCGAGATCGGCCGGCGTAAACGGCTCCGCGCGCAGAAATTCATAAAAAAACCCGTTCTCGATCGGCGGACCGATGCCGAGCTTCACGTCGGGATAAAGCTCAAGCACCGCCGCGGCGAGCAGGTGCGCGGCCGAATGGCGGAACACCTGCACCGCATCCGGATCTTTGGCGGTCAGAATCGCGAGCGAAGTGTCGTGCTCGAGCGGCCGGCTCAGATCGATCAAGTCGCCATTCGTGCGCGCCACGAGTGCTTCCTTCGCGAGCCGCGGGGAAATCTGCTTGGCCACTTCGGCGGGAGTAGTGCCCTTAGGTACTTCACGTTTCGCGCCGTCGGGCAGCGTGATTTGGATGGTGTCCATGACAGTCGCTTATGAACCGTTGAACAGGTAGCTTACTGGCGCAACAGCGGAAGGGTCAAGGCGAAGTGGCGCAAGAGTGAGCGGGGACAGGCGTGCAGGCGGCGGTGAGACCCGGTGCCGGGCTCAGGCTCGCCGCTACGAGGCACGTGGAGAGTAACCAGGATGCTGGCACTACGACGCGCCGTGAGGGCGCTCAAGAAACGGCTGCTCAAATTCGCCGGCAAGAACGTGGTGAACATGGATGCTCGGAAATCCGTGAGCGAACGCCTGCACGCGCGCAAGCGCCTGGTAGAAATATAGATTTTTTTCGCTGGCGTTCAGATCCTCGAGCGTCTTCCAAAACGACAGCACCTGAACTTCGATCGGATCGGCTTCGTGAGTTTGCAGCACGAAGACGCCGCAGAAGCCTTTCTGTTGCCTCATCAGCGGGAGAAGGGACTCAGCCGCCTTTGCAAACTCGTCGATTTTGCCGTGCAGAATTTGAAATCGGGTCACGCGCGCGTGCATGATCGCCTCCATGCTCCGCAAAAAGGCGGGTATTCGCTTCGAGCCTAACGCAACCCGCGAACGGCGTAAAGGCTAAGGCAAGCAAGATGTTTATGCCGCGGCGAGGCTCACCGGGCGCGAAACCTCAAAAAACGGTAACTCCGGGCAGCCCTGAAAAATGATGGTCTGAGGTGAATAGATGCGCCGAGTACAATTGCGCCGTGGCGAAAATAATCGCGTCCGCCATTGCCAAGCCCCGATCCCGGCTGGCGTCCACGGCCCTTATCGCGACCTCTACATCGAAAATTGCGTTCATGGCCCTGAGCGCGTGGGAGACGAATCGCCCTGGCGCGCTCCGAAGCGAGGAGTTTTCGTCGCTCACCTTGAGGAGCTTTTTGTAAACCTCATAAAAAACGATCGACGGCACCAGCAGCGACGCTTCGTTCTCAAGATAAGGAGCGAAGAGATCCGCTTTGGCGCCGTCGGCGATATATTCGATCCAGCCTGAGGAGTCCACGAGCGAGAGTTTAGAATCGCTCGCTGTGGTCACGATCGCCTTCCTCCCACGTCACGCCTTTGGCGATCCCTCGCATCTCCCGCATCGGCCTCGGCTTATCCAAATGGAGCGAACCATCGAGCTCGTACATGAACAGCTTTTGCCCCGGCTGGAGGTTCAAGGCGTTTCGCAAGCGCTTCGGTATAACCACTTGAAATTTCGGAGAAACCGTTACCATGTTCTTGTTTTCCATGGATTTATGTCCTATGAGGATTGTACACTGTTTCGTTCGTATGTCAATATAAACATCGATTAAATATTAGCGTCCTAATTTTTATATCGATATATATTCGGTATTACAGTCCATCGATATTGGGGAACGCAGGTCGCGGGGCTGGAAGGTCAAACCGAATTATTTCTTGCGCGCTCGCTCGAGCATTTCCCAAGCAGCATCCGGCATTTCGAGGAAATCATTGAATTCGCCCGCCCCGCGCAGCCAGAGGCCGCCATCAATCACCACGCATTCGCCATTGACGTACTCACTTTGAGGACTCAAGAGATACGCGGCCAGGTTTGCCAGTTCTTCGTGCCGCCCGAATCGCTTCATGGGGTGGTGACTTTTCGCGCGCTCTTCGAGTTCTTTGGATGGCAACAGCCGGGACCACGCGCCTTCCGTCGGAAAAGGTCCCGGCGCGATGGCGTTCAAGCGGATGCGGTAGCGCGCCCACTCGACTGCCAGCGATCGCGTCATCGCCAGGACGCCCGCTTTCGCGCATGCCGACGGAACAACGAATCCCGAGCCGGAACCGACCGCCGCATACGTGGCGACGACGTTCAGAATATTTCCCGGCTGCTTCGCCGCGATCCAACGCCGCCCGAGGGCCAGCGTGCAATGAAACGTTCCTTGAAGAACGATGCCGACGACAGCACTGAAGGCATTCGGCGAGAGCTTTTCAGTGCGCGCGATAAAATTGCCGGCGGCGTTATTCACCAGCGTGTCCACGCTTCCGAGCTCTTTTTCGGCGGCCGCGATTGCGCTTTCAACCGCGGCGAACTCGCGAACGTCGCAGATCGCGTACGCCGCTTTCACGCCTTTCGCGCGTATTTCATCCGCGGTTTGCGAGAGCGGTTCCTCGCGCCGGGCGACCAGAAACAGATTTGCTCCAAGCTCCGCGAATCGCAGAGCCATCGATCGCCCGAGGCCTGTTCCGCCCCCCGTGATGAGAATGTTCCGGTCCTTCAGCAAATCGCGCTCAAACATGATTCACCGCCGTTGTCACGCGGACACTCTAAAGGATATGACGATTGCCGCGCGAATGAATTTGAAGGCGGAGGATTAGAAGTCCACATGCGCGCGAAGCGCAGGAACCAGGACCGGACCGCGCACTTCGTTATATCCGGGATTGTTGATGTGCTGAAGATCGAATGAGGCGAAGAATCCGCGCCAGAGGTGCGCGGTGTAATAGGACTCGAAGATTTTTTCATCGCCGTAAGTCAGGCCGCCGTCGCCGAGAAGAAATCCCAAGCCGCCGTACTCGAGATAGCGCGCGTGGTCGCCCGAAATGCCGTTGATCGTGACGGCTATGCCGGCGCGATCGTATTTGCGCCGCCACCATTCGCCCTTGAAATACAGGCCCGTCTCCGATGTGCGGTCAACTTCGGTGTAGGCGAAGGATTCATTGTGCCCATCGCTCCAGCCCAACCGCAGAAAAACGCCGAACTTGGAAGTGACATCCTGCTCGAGATTCAGCCCAAAGCCGTATTTATGGCGTCCCTGGCGGCGCGTGGCGATGATGTTGGGCGTGGATGTTTCACCATCGAGAAATTCGTCGATGGCTTCACGGTAGTTGCCCATATCGGCGTGATTCAAGAAGCTCAGCAAGCGTATCGCCCCGCTGCGACCGTGCAAGAAGCCCTTGTTATAGTCGATTTCGAGGTTTTCGGACCGAGCGCGAGCGATATCGGCGTCGAGATTGATCCCGTTGGCGACCTTGGGCATCAGTGCTTCGGCGAATAGCACGGTCCAAGCGTGATCATCGTATTCGAGCATCGCGGCGTCGGTGTAGCCGCGTGTGTTGGCCGCATAGTCGTAGACGCCGTTGTTGTCCACCGTCCAATTCATGAATTGCAGATGGGTGTCGCTGCCGCCGGAATTCTGGTCAAAAAAATCCACGAGGTCGAACTTGCCCACGCGAAATTCGATCCGCCGCACCGGCAGCGACGTCGCCAATCCCAGCGGTCCTCGCTCGGCCGCAACCCGTTCGCTGCTGAGCGGAATGATCTGGCGCAATATCAACCGCGCAAGATAAGGGTCTTTCGAGAGCGGAACGCCCTGGACCGTCCGCACCGAATCCAAATCGGTATAACCAGCCAGGCCGAGCGCGGTTCCAATTCCGCCACCCGTGGCGTCCTCCACATCAGCGAAAACTTCCGTGGTATGAGTCACCTGATAGCCGGTGTAGAGCGTTACGACGTGCGTCGTGGCGCTCTGTGCTCCCGGCGACAGGCTGTTTGGCCCGCTATATTTGGCGTAGAAAGTTGGATGCCACTGAAAAATGATGTTGGCCTGGCCGGAGATCCACCAGCGGCTGGTCTCGGAATGAGGAAAAACAGTCAGCATCTCGTCGTCGGAGGACTGGTCCGTTGTTTGCGTGTCGGTCTGCGGTGCGGGTTTCTCCGGCGGATTCTCCTGAGCGGATGCCCGACCCTGCGCTGCGAAGCACAGGGCCAAGACACATAGAACCTGCAGGAGGCGCTGAACGCCAATGCCGCGCATCGAATCCGCCAGTCCACCTGTTCGTTGAATTGAATTGAGCGACGCCAAATTAAATCACGCAGCCAGTTCGCGCATTGTTAACGGTCAATGAATCCGGAAATGCGGAGCGCATTGCGTGATGCTCTCTTTTCTTGCTGCACTCGGCGGCCGGCGGGCGGCAATCGAGTGGCAGAATGTTGTGCTATCCTCGACCGTCGGAGCCGGAATTTCGCCCGGCGGCGGAAAAACAGCAGAGCCTTGATACCATACCCCCATAGGGTAGTCAAGCGATGTCCCATACGACCCGTGAAAAACTCGATCTACTGAATCGCACCAAGAAGATTGTCGGTCAGCTCGAGGCCGTCGAACGGGCGCTGAACGGCGACGAACCTTGCGCGGATGTGCTTCAGCGGCTGGCCGCCGCACGGGGAGCCATCAACAGCTTGATGGCGGAGTTGATGGAAGATCACATCCGGAATCACATGCCCCGCAACAACAAATCCTCCGAAGAAGCCGCCGAAGACCTGGTTGAGATCGTTCGCTCTTATTTGAAATAAGCAAGGCAGGCTGATCTCCGTTGGGGATGTGAGCTGCCGGTTCAACTCCGGCCCGCCGGAGCGGAATTGTTCAGGCATCCGATTGCCGCCAGTCGCCATCTTTAGTAGTCTTTCCAGTTCATCGGGCTCTCGGACCCACCCGTGAGGCTGCGAGATGCGGGCATTGCGCCCCAGGAGTCGGAGATTTGAGAGGAAAGGCAACAAGTTCGCTCGGTTTATTGCTGCTGGCGGCGGTATTGCTGCCGTCGTGCGGCGGCATCGTCAATAATCCCTCACCTAACATCACCTCTCTCTCGCCCACGAACATCAACGCCGGGCAGCCCGCTTTTACTCTCACGGTGAACGGGACCGGCCTCGCGCCGCAATCACTCGTCTATTGGAACGGCGGCGGGGTCTCCACGATTTTTCTTACGAGCGACCAATTGCAGGCGCAGATTCCGTCCGGATTCATTCAGACTCCGGGCACCGTGTTCATCGAGGTGCAAACTCCCGCGCCGGGTGGCGGAACTTCGCTGGAGTTGACGTTTACGATCAATCCGATTGCAAGCCCCGTCCCGACGCTTACATCCCTCTCGCCATCAGCTGGGTTCGCGGGCGGATCCACCTTCGATTTACGCCTCATCGGAAACAATTTTGAACCGCAATCCGAAGTGAGCATCAACGGAGCCAACCAACAAGCCCAATTTCTCGATAGCCAGGATCTGGAAACGCAAATTCCGGCGACCGATCTCATTACCGCCGGAGTTCTTACCGTTGGGGTTCTGAATCCAGCGCCTGGCGGCGGGCTATCGCAGACTCTTCCTTTGACAGTTACTTACGCCCTGCCGCAGATCGCCACGCTCTCGCCAACCAGCGCGGTCGCCGGCGGCGATTCGCAGTCGGTCACATTAACCGGCACCGGGATGACGCCGGCGACGGTTGTAGACTTCGACGGAAATCCACGGGTGACGAGCTACGTTTCGAACACTTCGGTCACCGTGAATCTAACGACCACCGATTTATTTTCCGCGCAAGAAGCGCAGATCACCGCGGTAAATCCCGCGCCGGGCGGCGGCCCGTCTGTTGCTGCTATCTTCGGAGTGAACGGAATCGTTCCGACGACCAGCCGGCCGGGATATACCGGCTTGCCCGAGCTGGTTGACTATAGTTACCTCGGCCTCGGTCCGAACACCGGAGTCGGCAATCTGGCGCTTTCTGGTCCGTCGATCAGCTCGGCCGGGCGCTACGTCGCATTCGCCTCGGCGGCGAGCAATCTGATCATCAATGACACGAACGGAAACCCAAATGTCTTTGTCCATGACACCTGCTTTGCGCAATCGAGCTGCGTTCCCTCCACGCAACTCGTCAGCATCTCGGGGTCAAGCGGCAGCACCGCACCGGGATCCCAGGGCAATTCGGACAGCCTCGAGCCGGCAATGAACAGCTCGGGCTCTTATATCGCCTTCGCTTCCCATGCGACCAACCTCGATCCGAATTACCCGAATCTGACCGGAACGACGCGGCAGATTTTCCTGCACAGCGCGTGCCTGGGCACGGCGGCCACCACCTGCACCACCGCGTTTACCGAGCTGGTTTCAGTGGCAGCCGATGGAGTGAATCCAGCAAACGCGGATGCGACGCAGCCCTCGATCAGCTCCGATGGCCGCTACGTCTCATTTGTCTCGACGGCGACGAATTTGATTCCGGGGTTAAATTCGAACGGATTCGCGCAGATCTATCTGCGGGACACGTGCCTGGGAGTGACGACGTCGTGCACGCCGACGACCGAACTCATCTCATCGCCCGACGGCATAACGCCCGCAAATGCTCCGGCGTCGTCGCCGCAAACGGCCACCGGGGGGCTCTACGTGGCCTACACAACGGCGGCCACGAATTTGATTAATGGCGTGGTTCCATCATTCCCGCAGATCTATCGGACGACAACCTGCATCACCGGGGTTCTGAACTGCGCGCCGGTGCTCGCGCTGGTTTCTTCGAATGACGGCGTGACTCCGGCGAACGGCGCGAGTTCGGAATCCTCGATGACCTCGGACGGCCGCTACGTCGCCTATGCGTCTTCGGCAACGAATCTGGTGCTGGCGGCTTCGAGCGGAGTTCAGCAGGTTTACCTCCGTGACACCTGCGGCACGCTCGTTTCCGGATGCACGGCGGCGACGACGCTGGTTTCGATTGCAAACGACAACGTGACACCCGGCAGCGCCTTGAGCGAAACGCCGAGCCTTAATTCGTCAGGATCGAGTACGGGAGAGGCAGGATTCATCGCGTTTGCGTCGGTGGCCTCGAATCTGACCTCGAACGATACAAACGGATTCGAGAACGTGTACGTGCGGAATACCTGCCTGGGCTCGACGGCAACGCCCACGTGCGTTCCGGGCACGGTGCTTCTGAGCGTTTCGCAGAACGGCACGCTGGCGAATAACGTCTCTCTTCATCCCGCGATCAGCGGCGACGGCCACACCGTGGCGATTCTTTCTCCTGCGACCAATCTGGTTTCGAATTATTCCACCGGCCTGGGCGACGTTTTCCTCATCCCGACAACCTACTAGATTTTTCCGGAACGCGGCGCAGTCGCGGAACTACGATTGTGCCGCGGGACGTTGCAGGAGGGCGCTGCGCGTCCTGCCGAGCGTGAACGTCAGCGATTCATGCGGGATGCTTTTCACGAATGGACCGATCAGCCAGCCAAGCCCTTCGGGAATGTCGCGGGTGAGAGAAATGGAGCGGCACTCCACATACGTTCCGCCATCTTTTTCCTGAAATCGCCAGTAGGTTTGCATGCGCCAAAGGAAGCCATCGTCATCTCCCGCCGGCCGGAGTTTTTCATTCGCTGTCCCGGCATTTTGGACTTCCTGGATGCGCGTCGCGCGCGACTGGCTCGCGGCGCGTGTGGCGTCGAGCGATTGATAGTGCACGGCATGGTCGGTGTCGAGAATCGAGGTGATGACTTTTTGTTTGCGCAGGCGGTAGTAGATGACGAAATCATCTCCGTTGCGGCTCAGGATTTTCGAACGCATGACATCCGGCTGGAAGATGGCCTGATGCTGATCGTAATTTTCCTCGAATGCCAGCGTCTGGCCGAGCGTCACGCTGGGAATGAAAACCGTTCCGATCCAGTCGTGGATCATTCCGCCGGGGACGGAAATGGCTTTGCCATCGGAAAGTGTTTCGAGCGGCTCAATCACCACTTCTCCGCGCCGTAGTTGCCCCAAAGCCGCGGCGCGACGATCCGTGGGCAGCCGATCAATCCAGAGGAAGGGCGCCCCACCGGCGTCGGAGGTGCTCATGGCATTTTCTGAGAGATGAACGTAACGGTCGAATGCGTCGAGAGTTTCTGTCTTTAGTTGGGTGGCGCCGGCAGTTTCGGGCGGCGCGAGCAAGGCGAGAATCAACAACATGGAGCCTACCGGCGACATATGTCGGCGAATTCCGCCTCTTCCTTTCCCTCTCGCCCTGGGTTTAAGCCGCATTTCCATACACTTCGATGCTCGCCGCGCGAATCGCGCTCTCGGTAATGCATTTACGCTGCCGTGAAGCTATCGCGGCCGAATCCCAGCGCGCGAGATTGTGATGGTCTGGCGGAATTGCTTCGGAAAAAGGGAAGGAAAACCAAGGGCCCACTCTGTCAGCGGGGGGTCAGGAGGGGTACGCCGACAGGGTGGGCTTGGACGGGTTGGAAGCGTGCCCCGGCTCCTTTTGGAAGCCGTCGTCCCCGCAACGCAGCCCCCAACCCGCAGCGACATCCTAGAAATTCGATTGGTATG
>DASPVY010000240.1:0-5155 GCA_035622115.1 Candidatus Acidiferrales bacterium | reverse complement strand
CTTTGGAATCAAGATTACGAACTACCCTTATATGGCGATGTGCGCGCTGGCATCGCGCAAGATGGGCGGACGGCCGGTTAAATGGATCGAGACGCGCACGGAACATATGCTCGCGAGCGCTCATGGCAATGAACGCACTTTCTTTGATACGCGAGTCGCTCTCGACAGGAATGGCGTCATCACCGCGATCCAGTCGCGCCACGTAGACGATTGCGGGGCGTTTCCTCGATACGAGCCGCTCGGCTGCATCATCTGGGCGCAAGTGCTGCCCGGCGCGTATCGGTTCAAGAACGTAAGGTTCGATTTTTCGCAGATTGTTTCGAACAAGTGTCCGGTCGGCCCCAATCGCGGCTACTCGCGCATGCAGCATCTGTGGTTTCTCGAGCGCGTCGTCGATATCTGTGCGCACCGGCTTGGCATCGCGCCCGACGTCATGCGCGAGCGAAACTATATTCGCCAAAGCGAAATGCCGTATACCACTCCCAATGGCTGCGTTTACGACTCCGGCGACTACAAGAAAATGCTCGACCTCGGGAAAAAACTGATTGGCTGGGACAAGTGGAAACAAGAGCAGGCGAAGGCACGAAAGGAAGGCCGATACCTCGGCATCGGAATCGGCACAACGCTCGATTCCGGCACAAATAATTTCGGCCAAGCCCGGATCATTAATCCTTATGCGCCATTTTCGGGCCAATCCAAAGCCGCCAACGTGAAGCTCGATATTTATGGCGAAATCGTGGTCAGCGTCGGCTCGGTCCCCCAAGGCCAGGGTCACGAGACGATCGCTTCGCAAGTGGTCGCCGAGACCCTGAATGTGCCGCCCGAGATGATTAAAGTGCATCCCGGCTTCGACACGGAAGAGAACGTCTATACCGGGCACACAGGCACCTATGCGAGCCAGTTTGCCGTGACGGGCGTGTCAGCTATCCACGGCGCCGCGGAAAAATTGAAGGCAGAAATTGGGCGTGTCGCCGGTTTCGCGCTCAATGCAAAAGAGAAGGATTTGGAGTTTGGCGTCGGCGATCAAGGTCCTGAAGTTCGTGTGCGCGGCACGAAGAATTCTGTCAATTTCTGGTCCATCGCAAACATGATCTATGTAAACAATGCCGTCCTGCCCGCTGATTTCGAGGACATCACGCTGAATTGCCGCTACGTGTATCGCGCGCCGTTCAAAGTCCCCGATGTTGAGAAGAAATACGGCAACCTGACGCTGACATACTCCGCGCAACTGCATATCGCAGTGATCGAAGTCGATCGCGAATCTTATCAGCCCAAAATTCTCGCTTACGCGACCGTCGAAGATTGCGGCCGGGCGTTCAACCCAATGATCGTCGAAGGGCAAGTGCACGGAGCGACGGCTCACGGCATCGGCGCAGCGCTGATGGAAAGCTGCGTGTACGACAAGGAAGGCACAATGCTGACGAGCACTTTCAGCGATTACACGCCGATCACCGTAATGAATATGCCGGACTTGATCTATGGAAGCATCGAATCGCCTTCGCCGTTTACGTTCAACGGGGCGAAGGGCATGGGCGAAGGCGGTGCAGCGCCGGTCCACACCGTGTGCGCCGCGCTACAGGACGCCCTTGAGCCAACTGGGGTCATCATCTCCGATTCGCACAACAATGCAGAAAGCATATTTCAGGCCCTCCAGCATCGCGGGTCCGGCATGACAGTTCGATTGCAGAGCCGGCAAGCATCATGACGAACCGAATTCCTTGCAGGCTGCGTTTCTTCGTGGGCGCTTGTATTGGCTCGCATGAGTAGAAGTGCCAACGGACGGCAACCCTTGTCCCCCAAGATTTGCATCATCGGATGCGGCTCGATTGGAAGTCTCTACGCCGCACATTTGGCCCGCGTCGCCGAGGTGCACGCGTTCGTGCGCAGGCCGGAACACGCCCGCGCGCTCAACGAGCATGGCTTGCGCGTGACGGGCACCCACGAGTTCACCGCGCGACTTCATGCCAGCGCGGATCCCTCGGAGATTCCGGAATGCGATCTAGGGATCGTGTGCAGCAAGGCTACGCAGACCTCGGAGGCGCTTACGCCGGTCGCACACAAATTCCGCAACGGCTCTGTTCTTTCCGCCCAGAACGGCTTGGGCTGCGAAGAAATAATTGCGAGCATCACCAACACTCGCGTCATTCGCGGCACAACTTTCATGAGCGGCACCCGCCACAACGATACGCACGTTCAGTACGAACTCGACACGGAAACATGGATGGGTCCGTTCGAACCATCCGGAACGCCACTTTCGTTAGTCAAGCAGGCCGCCGATTGGATCACGGCGGCGGGGCTGAAAGCTGTCGCACTCGAAGACGCCAGGCCCGCTCAATGGTCGAAAGTAATCTTCAATTCATCCGTCAATTCTGTCTCGGCGCTGACGGGTCTTCCACATTGCTGGAATTTCGCGCAGAAGGACCGCTTCGAGGATCTTGGCTTCTTGCTTCACGCGCTGATCGAGGAAGGCAAAGAGGTCGCGAGAGGACTGGGCGTGAAACTGCTCGATGACCCGTGGGAGATGAACAAGGTCGGCGCGCGGACGGATCATCCGCCTTCGATGCTCTACGACGTCCAGCACCAATTGCCGACAGAAGCGGATTTTCTTTGCGGCGCGATCGCGCGAGAGGCGGCGCTTGCCGGCATCTCTGCGCCGTTGAACACAGCAGTCTACCGGTTGATTAAGGGCAAGGAAGCATCGTGGCAACGAGCGGGCGCCACGCACGCAATCAAACGCTGAGCATTTATTCACTGCGAGCAGGCTGGAAAAGTCAAAGAGACATTGATGTCGTATCCACTCGATCAGGAAAAGTGGGCGCGTGTTCGGCACGTGATGAACCAGAAGGACCTCAGCGCGCTCGTAGTCCGTGCGCCCGACAATATTCTCTACCTAACGAACTACTGGACAATGAAGGGGTACGACATTGTTGTCTTCCCGCGCGAAGGTGAACCGATCTTGATCGTAGTTGAACCGCAATTTCGCGAAGCGCAGCGTACAGCGTGGAACAAGGATGTCCGCTATTTCAATTTCTACCATCCTTCCGATCCACGTCCGCCGACGGCTCGCGCTCTCGACATGTGCTTGGACGTGCTGCGCGAAAAGAAGCTCACCGGCCGGGTCGGCGTCGAGTTCTCGCAGGGCTCGCAAATCTGCGATCGCATGGTGGGCGAGCCGACGCTCTATACTCAGGGCTATTTCGACGCCTTCCGGGCGGTCGCCCGCGAAACCGTTGACGCGACGCCGATTCTCGCCGAACTGCGAATGATCAAGACGCAGCAAGAAATCGAACGGATGCGGCTCGCGAACGACTTAGCCGCAATTGGCATGAGCTACGCGCGGCAGAATGTCCGGCCGGGGATGAAAGAGAGCGAAGTCGCGGGGATGATCGAGGGGCATATCCATTCTGTTGGCGTTGGATACAAAGACAAAGTCGCGATGGCGCGCGCGTTCACGTTGGTCTGGTCCGGCAAAGGGATCGCGACGTTTACGGCCACGAGCAATCGCCCTGTTCAGGAACATGAACCGACGCTTGTGGAAATCTGGGTTTGCGCCGATGGGTATTGGACCGATCTGACCAAAAATATTTGCCCGGGCACGCTCTCTCCGGAATACACTCGCCTGCTCGAACTGCTGCTTCGAATTTTTCGCGAGGCGTCCGGAGTGGTGCGCGACGGTGCGCCGCTGGGCGAAATCGATCGCATCATCCGGCTGCGCATCGACGAGGCAGGATACAACGGACAACCGTCGCATCCGGTCGCGCACGGCGTTGGCGCACGGGCGCACGAGCCTCCGTATTCCCATAAGGCCGCGCCCGGCACGATGAAGAAGAATATGGTCCTCGCCATTGAGCCTGGAATTTATTGGGAAGGCGGCGGCGGTTTACGGCTCGAGGACAATTTCCTGATCACGGAGACGGGCAGCGAGAAACTGTGCTCCGATCCGGATGACTTTCGCAGCTAGCGGTAGCGGCGTTCTCGATTAGCCCGATTAGGAGGATAGGTTGACGATTTCCGATTCACTCGCGAAGAAAATCACTTCGCAGGTTCGCGAGGACGAGATTGTCGCAATGGCGTTCGATGTTGTGAACATCGCCAGTCCGACGGGCGAAGAGCTCGAGATGAGCAAGTACATGCGCGCCGCGCTGGAACGAGAAGGCCTGCAAGTAAGCTGGCAGGAGGTTGAAGAAGGCCGCGCGAACGTCATTGGACGCTGGGAAGGTTTCGGCACCGGCAAATGCTTGATGTTTAACGGCCACATGGACACGTCGAACACGGGGCGCGAAGCCTATCTCACAGGGATTGGCTACAAGCCCAAAGCTGTTTTGAAAAACGGACTGATCTACGGCCTGGGAATCTACAACATGAAAGGAGCGTTGGTCTGCTATTCGCAAGCCGTCAAGGCGCTGCAGCGCGCCGGAGTGCGACTAGCGGGCGATATCCTGATTGCGGCGGTGGTTGGCGAAATTGAAAAGACGCAGTGGAGCGATGAATTTGTCGGTAAAGAGTTTCGCGGATACGGAGCCGGAACGCACTACATGGTGAATCACGGGGCGCTACCGGATATGTGCATCCTCGGCGAGCCGACGGACATGCAGATCGTACTGTCACATTACGGCTCGATCTGGGCTCGAATCGGCACACGTGGAAATTATGTCCACACCGCCTTTGCCGCGGGGCGCCAGCAAGAAAATTCAATCTGGCGGATGCGTGACGTTTTGGGTGAAATCTACAAGTGGATCCCCGAATTTGAATCGCGGGCGGCGCACGACGGGAAGAAGGGTGTCGTAAACGTGGGCTGCATTCGCGGAGGATATCCGTGGCGCGCGAGCCGGACGCCGGATCGCACTGACGTTTTCCTCGACCTGCGAGTTCCGCCGAACGCATCGCTCGCCGATGCGCGCCGCGCCGTTAAATCGCTTGTGCTCGATTTGCAAAAACGCTTTCCTGATTACGGAATTGATTTTGAAACCTACATATCCGTCCCGGGCGCGCAGATCGGCGCCGATCACGAACTCGTAAGGACAATCGACTCCGCGCACACGCACGTTCTTGGCTCAGCACCTCGCCGGGACACGGTGCTGTGGTGCTCCGACGCGTCGGTGATGACGCGTTTCGGCATCGAGACCGTCAATTACGGCCCCTCGAGCGGCCCGCG
>DASPVY010000239.1:0-6693 GCA_035622115.1 Candidatus Acidiferrales bacterium | reverse complement strand
GGCGGCGCCAGAATTCTCGCGCACGCGCGCAGCAACCGCCGGTAGGGCCACTCCGCGCCGCGATAGAAAATTTCGCCCTCGCGTGGCTTCGCATAGAACCAACGCGCGAGAAGCGAAAGATGCTCTTGCAGTTGTTCCGGCGCGGCGTGTAGGCCGAAGTTCGCTCGCAAATCGGTAAGCGTCGTCGGAGCCTCATCGGCACCCGGCATGACTTTGGGCGCCATGGAGCCGGAGTTCCCCTTTTCCGGCGGGTTCGTTTCGCCTTCCAAATGCTCGCGAAGGATTGCCTCCACCGAACGCGGCTGGCTCGAAAGTTCGCCGAACCGCAGGAAAAATGGTTCGGCAATCAGACCTTCGTGTACGGGAAAAATTGCCACAGAGTTATCCTCCGCGGCGCGCTGCAGAATCACCGCATCGAGTTGGTCCACCCGGCGGGCGATTTCCGGCAGATGCTTCATCGCCTCGGATAGCTTTTCGATCTTTTTGTGCAGCGCCGCCGCGCGCTCGAAATCCAGTGCTCCGCTCGCTCCTTCCCGCTCGCGTTCCAGCGAAGATTCGAGCGACGCGCCGGAAGTGGCCAGCACTTGCGTGGCCCGCGCGACTTCGGCGATGTATTCATCGTCGGTGCAGCCCGCGTAGCAAGGCGCGAGACACATCTTCATCTCGGAATAGATGCAGCCCGGAAAACTCGGATCCCGCCGGATCTTGATCTGGCAGCGCCGCACTTTGAAAAGATCGCGAAATCCGTCGGCAAAAAACTCCGCGGCGCGTCGCGAAGCGAACGGCCCCACGTACATGGCATCGTCCGCAGCGATCCTTCGCGTCACGTAGAATCGCGGATACGCATTGCGCAAATTGATTTTCACTACGGCAGGCGCGCGAAGCCGCAGGAAATCGCGGTATCTCGAGGGAAAGTGCAGCCGCGCCTGCTGATAGAGCGTCAGATGCTGCTCGAAGCGCGACCCCGTCAGCCGAAACCGGATTCGCCGCGCGACCTCGCGCAGATTCAATCGCTTCGTTGCTGCTTCCGGACGCCGCAGCAACCGTTCCGCGGCCCGCCGCAAATCGACTGTGCGCGAAAGAAAGGGCTTCGCGCCCGGCGCGCGCGGCTCGATCATATACACTCCAGGACGCGCCGGCATCGCCGCGAAAAATTCCTCTTCGCGCGCCGGGTCAAACTCGATTCCACAAGCGAGGTCAAGCACGGCGTCAGGATACACCAGTGTGGGAGAAGCTTTCTGCGGCCGCTAGTACGCCTTCAAAACCCACGCCGCGATGACCAGCCGCTGAATTTCGCTCGTGCCTTCATAGATCTCGGTGATTCGCGCGTCGCGATACATTCTCTCCACCGGATACTCGCGGCTGTATCCGTTTCCCCCGTGAATCTGGATGGCCTTGTGCGTAACGCGCGTTGACATTTCGCTCGCGAACACCTTCGCAATCGACGCGTCCATCGAAAATCGCGCGCCTGAATCCTGCTTCCAAGCGGCTTTGCGCACCAGCATCCGCGCCGCCTCAATCTCCGTGGACATGTCGGCTAGCATGAATTGAATCGCCTGAAAATCGGCGATGGCATGGCCAAAGGCCTGGCGCTGCTTGGCATAAGCGAGCGACGCTTCAAACGCGCCTTGCGCGATCCCCGTGGCTTGCGCCCCGATTCCAATGCGTCCGCCATCGAGCGTCGAAAGAGCGATCTTGTAGCCGTCGCCTTCGTTGCCGATGCGGTTCGCGGCCGGAACTTCGCAATCCGAAAACGACAGCTCGGTGCAGGCCGTCGCATGAATGCCCAGCTTCTTTTCTTCTTTGCCCACGGCATATCCGCGCGTGCCTTTCTCGATGATCAGCGCCGTAATTCCCTTCTCGCCTTTTTCCGGTTGCGTGTTCACGTAAACCAGGGCGGCATCCGCCGCTCCGCCATTCGTGATCCAGGCCTTCGTGCCGTTGACGATGTAGCGATCGCCCTGGAGAACCGCTTTCGTCGCCAGCGCGGCCGCGTTCGAGCCCGCTTGCGGTTCGGTGAGCGCGTAGCAGCCGATTTTTTCTCCGCGCGCGTACGGCGCGAGAAATTTCTTTTTTTGTTCGTCGGTGCCGAAGCGATGGATGGGATCGCAGTACAGCGAATTCTGAACGGAAAGAACCACGCTCGTCGAGGCGCACACCCGAGCGATTTCCTCGATCATGATCGCGTAGCAGATGTGGTCCATTCCGGCGCCCCCGTCGGCTTCGGGAATGGCCACGCCAGTGAGTCCGAGCGCGGCGGCCTTGCGGAATGTCTCGTACGGGAAATGTCCCGTCTCGTCCAGTTCGCGCGCCAGCGGCTTCACTTCCGCTTCCGCAAACTCGCGCACCGTGGTCTGCAGGAGTTTTTGTTCTTCGCTCAGTTCCAGATTCACCGGTGAGCCCCTTGGCGCGAACCCGCCGCCTCGGTTGATGGCGGCCGAAAGAAGCAAGATTGTACAGCAGCAGCGACCGCGTTAGGAAAGCGGTCGTCTCTTCCTGTGGGGTCCGTCGTCATGTTTCCTATCCCCGTGTGGCCTCTCCGCGCGGTTGGCATCGATTTAATCTCTCGCGTTTATTAAGACGGACCATTTTCGGTTCTGCCCGCGGCGGGGTTCACCGCGGTAGTCTTCTCCGCGGTCGCGCTCGCGGCGCTCCTCGGAATCCTCTTCACGCCTACGCCGATCTGCGGGACCACGCGCGGATTTCTAATCGCCACAAAGTTTTAAGTAAAAAAATCTTAGGTGATTGAAAAACCATGGCCTGCGGGTTTCTAATCGCCACAGAATTTTAGCTCTCGCGTCCGCCATTTTCGCGTAGCCGGCGTTTCGCGAGAACTACGCGCTCCGAAAAGCGCTTCAGGGATTGAGCGCCTTTCGCAGCTTTTCGTACGTGGTTTCGAGATCTTCGGGCTCGACGCGCGTCTCGGAAACGGTGGTCATAAAGTTGGCGTCTCCCGACCATCGTGGGAGCACGTGCAGATGCAAGTGCCCCGCGATCCCCGCTCCGGCCGCGCGGCCCAGATTCATTCCCAGATTGTAGCCCTGCGGATGATAGGTCAGCTCCAAGGCCATCTGAACCTTTTGCGCGAGCCGCATCGTTTCCGCGAGCGTGTCCGCGTCCGCCGCGGCTAAATCCGCCACGTGAGCGTAGGGCACCACCATCACATGGCCGCTGGTATACGGAAAACGATTCAGGATGATGAAGCATTTCTCGCCGCGGTAGACGATGTGAGTGCGCGCGTCATCGCCGGCGGCTACCGCGTCGCAAAAAATGCAGCCCTCGTCCTTGGCCGCGGCGATGTAGCGATAACGCCACGGAGTCCAGAGATAATCCATCTGGGAGGTCTCAGCCGCGGGCGGAGGGATCGGCCGCGGTGGAAGCCGCTTTCGCCGTGTTCACGAAATCTTTCAATTCTTTGCTGGGCTTGAAGAACGGAATTTTCTTCGGCGGGACTTCAACCTTCGCGCCGGTCTTGGGATTGCGTCCGATGCGGCCGCGGCGCTGGCGCGTGCGGAAACTTCCGAAGCCTCGAATTTCGATTTTGTCGCTCTTCTGAAGCGCATCGATGATGCTGTCGAAGATGGTTTCGACCACGACTTCCGATTCCTTGCGCGGCAACTCGGTGATTCGAGTGACTTCCTCGATCAAATCCGCTTTGGTCATCGTGCGTTCTTTGTTGTGTTGTTCCCCGGCGCTGTTCGCCATAGCGTGGCAGGCCTCCTGTCTGCAATCCCTATGAGATTGTGCTTCCCCCCAGTTGATGCTGTGGCCTGGAATCCGCAGCTGCGAAATCGCCTGGCACCGCTTCCCTGCGACCGCGTTTCCGCCCCCAGTGCAGCCGCCGCGTAAAGCTGACGGCCTCTGCATACCACCAAACTACCTCAAGGTAAACGGTTTTCCTGCGGAGAGGATGTCCGCAGGAATCCTGAGCCGATGGCCGGGCGCCGCTCAGGAACTCTGACGTTTTGCCAGGATGGCGTCTCCGATCGTCGCCGTGGGTGACGACTTGGAAGACCGGAAAGACTCCATTTCCTGACGTTCGGCCTGTTTCTGGGCCGCGCGATAGCTCAAGCCGATTTTTCGCTGTTCCGGATCCATGCGAATGATTTTGAACTCGTATTCTTGCCCGACGTTCAACAAGGAGCTGGCGCGATCCTTTCGCGGCTGCTTCTCGCGCTCGCCCTTCGGGCGCCGGTCTTCGATTTCCGAGACGTGGCACAAGGCTTCGATTCCGTCCGCCAATTCGACGAAGGCGCCGAAGTCGGTCGTGCGAACGACTTTTCCCTTGATGACTTCATTCACGTGGTGAGCCGCGAACCAATTCGCCCAAATATCGTTCACCTGTTTGATGCCCAGAGAAAGCCGGCGGTTCTCCGCGTCCACCTTGAGGACTTTGGCTTCGACGTTGTCGCCTTTCTTGAATTTCTCGCTCGGATGCTTCACGCGCTCGGTCCAACTGATGTCGCTGATATGGATCAGGCCCTCGAGGCCGTCTTCAATTTCCACGAATGCGCCAAAGTCGGTGAGGCTGCGAACGCGTCCGTTGATGATGCTGCCCACAGGAAATCGATCGGCGGCGGCTTCCCAGGGATCGGGCAGAGTCTGCTTCAAGCCGAGCGAAATCCGCTGCGAGTCCGGCTTCAGTTCGAGCACTACCACGTCCACCTCATCCCCCACCTTCACCATCTTCGACGGATGCTTCACCCTCCGCGACCAGCTCATCTCGCTGACGTGGACCAGCCCTTCGACGCCCGGCTCGATCTGCACGAATGCGCCATAGTCGGTGACGCCCACAACTTTGGCATGAATGCGCGTACCCACGGGACAGCGTTCCGGCACCGCAGCCCACGGATCCGGAAGAAGCTGCTTCCGCCCGAGTGAGATTCGAGACTTGGCTTGATCAAACCGAAGAACTTTGACTTCAATTTCGTCGCCGGTCTTGACGATCTCCGAGGGATGCTTGACGCGGCCCCAGGCCAGATCGGTAATGTGAAGCAAGCCGTCCACGCCGCCCAGATCCACGAATACGCCGTAATCCGTGATGTTCTTAACCTTGCCCTTGACGACCGAGCCTTCGGAAAGCGACGACACCAGCGCCTCGCGTTGCGCCTTGGCCGTTTCCTCGAGCAGCGCGCGCCGGCTGACGACGACGTTGCCGCGCTTGCGGTTCAATTTCAGGACGCGAAGCTCGATTTCACGGTCTTTCCACGCCTCGAGATCGTGGACCGGCCGCAGCTCGATCTGCGAAGCCGGCAAAAAGGACCGAACGCCGATGTCCACCACCACGCCGCCCTTAATCCGCTCGATCACTTTTCCGGTGATGGTCTGGTGCTCGCGATAGGCTTTGTCGATTTTTTCCCAGATGCGACGGCGATGCGCGCGCACGTGAGAAAGCAGAACGTAACCGTCCTTCTGTTCATGCAGCCGCTCGACTTCAATCGTCTGGCCGGGACCGAACGGAATCGCGCCGCCCGTTTCCAGAAATTCTTCCGCCGGAACCAAGCCCTCGAATTTCCCGCCGACGTCCACGACGACGCCGGCGTCATTCACGGCGATCACGTGCCCATCGAAGATTTCGCCTTCCGCCGGAGTGGCTTGCGGCACGGCATATTGCTCAATCAGTTTCTCCATTCCCTCTCTGGACTCGGCTTCGGCAGCGGCGCCGTCGGAAGATGCAGATCCATCCAACGATTGCTCGAGGAAGGGCACGGCTGGCGGCGGAGCGGGCTGGTCCCCATCGTTGGAAACGGAAACCGTGTGTGTCGCGGAGTCAGTGGAAGGCTCCTCAGCCACAGCGACCGTGGTTGCTCGCTCAGCGGCACCATCGGAAGCCGTTTCGTGGTTCGGCGTTTGCGTGGACGCCACCGCTGCTGGGGACTCCACGGGCGACGCCGGGGAGCTAGTGTCGTCGTGTTCGCGTGACATTAATGCGGCCTCCATCAATCTCGTCCAACTTGCCGAGTGAACACTTCACTGAGGACTCTCCACCCTGCTGGGGATCGAGCTAAGAAGGGGGATAAGCGCCAGGTTGCCGCCGTATCGCCAAGATGATACGCGTCCGGCGCAAATGATGTCAACAGAACGAATTGCGAGCGATAGGACGGGAACGGGAGACCCAATCCAGCGAACTTCAGGCACGAAAACGATCCGCCTGCCGGATTTCCTTGCGGTAGTCGGGCGCGAGAAGCTCAACGGTGCGGCACATTTCATAGAGCCGGGAACGGATGCGCGTTCCGATCCGGTCGGAGAGACTGTCTTCGACGGCGGCAGGACGCGGCGCCGTGGAGCGTGAAGACGGCCGGGAACCCGAATCGGGATCGAGAAAATTGGTGGTGGCCAGCGTGGTGCGCTCGCGGTTGTAACGGGCGTTGAGGATGTGACCCAGAGTTTCAAGAGCCCAGAGCGAAGGCTTGCTCGCGCCGAGATCGTCGAGAAGAAGCAAGTCCGCATTGAGAACCGGCTCGAGGACTTTCATCTCAGTGATCTGGCTTTCGGAATTGTAGCTGTCCTGAATTTCCTTGAGCAGCTCCCGGTAGTCATAGAAAAGGCAGATATGTCCGCGCCGCATCACTTCCTGCAGCGCCGCGACGGCCAGATGCGTTTTGCCCACGCCGCACGGGCCCATCAGCAAAAGGCCGTGCTCGGTGCTCGCCGGAAAATCGCGAGCGAAGCCTTTCACGACCACGCGCGCTT
>DASPVY010000238.1:0-7239 GCA_035622115.1 Candidatus Acidiferrales bacterium | reverse complement strand
CACCGCCGAGAGAATCGCGGATTCCGGAGTGCGAAGATGCATGATGTTGAGCAGCTCGAGCTCGGGAAACGCCGCCGCGAACATCGCCGGGATGATGGCGAAATATTTCGCCACGTCGTTGGCCACGGAAAATGTGGTCAGTGCGCCTCGCGTGATCAGCAGCTGCTTTCCGATTTCGACGATTTCAATCAGCTTCGTCGGATTGGAATCGAGATCGACCATGTTTCCGGCTTCCTTGGCGGCCTGGGTGCCGGTGTTCATGGCCACGCCAACGTCGGCCTGGGCGAGCGCGGGCGCATCATTGGTGCCATCGCCGGTCATGGCGACGAGCTTACCCTTGGCTTGCTCACTCTTGATGAGCGCCATCTTGTCTTCGGGCTTCGCTTCGGCCAAAAAACCATCCACTCCGGCCTGCCGCGCGATTGCAGACGCAGTCAGCGGATTATCGCCCGTAATCATCATCGTGCGTATGCCCATCGCCCGAAGTTGTTCGAAGCGTTCTTTCATTCCGCCCTTCACGATGTCTTCCAACTGAATCGCCCCGAGGACTTTTCGATTCTTGGCGACGAGCAGAGGCGTGCCGCCGGAACTCGAAATTGCCTGCACAGAATCCTGAATTTCCTGGGGAACACGCTGGCCGTGAGTGGCGACGTATTTGGCGATGGCATCCGCGGCGCCCTTGCGCACTTCCTGCCCGTCGAGATCAACGCCGGACATGCGCGTCTGCGCCGTAAAGGGAATGAAGGTTGGACTGTGGGGAGAAAGCTCGCGACCCCGCAGGCCATATTTCTGCTTGGCAAGGACGACGATGGAGCGTCCTTCCGGCGTTTCGTCGGCGAGCGATGCCAGTTGCGCGGCGTCTACGAGTTCATCCTCTTCGACATTCGGCGCAACCACAAATCGCGTAGCCTGCCGGTTGCCCAGCGTGATGGTTCCAGTCTTGTCGAGAAGGAGGACGTCAACGTCGCCGGCGGCCTCGACCGCGCGGCCCGACATCGCCAGAACGTTGCGCTGAATCAGGCGATCCATTCCGGCGATGCCGATGGCCGAGAGAAGCCCGCCAATCGTGGTCGGAATCAAGCAGACCAGCAGCGAAACCAGCACAAAAAGATTCTGTGGCGCTCCGGAATAAATCGCATAGGGCTGGAGGGTGACGACGGCGAGAAGAAAAATAATCGTGAGACCGGCGAGAAGGATATTGAGCGCGATCTCGTTCGGAGTCTTTTGCCGGGAAGCGCCCTCGACGAGAGCAATCATGCGATCGAGGAAAGTCTCACCCGGATTGGAAGTGATCCGAATCTTGATGACGTCGGAGAGGACACGAGTTCCGCCGGTCACGGCCGAACGGTCGCCGCCTGCTTCGCGAATGACGGGCGCGGATTCGCCGGTAATCGCCGACTCGTCTACGGACGCGACGCCTTCAACGACCTCGCCGTCGCCGGGAACAAATTCACCGGCCGAGACGACCACGAGATCGTCGGCGCGGAGCACGGAACTTGCGACTTCCTCAGTGGTTTCACCAGCGCGTATGCGATGGGCAACGGTTTCCGCCTTGGCTTTCCGAAGAGTGTCCGCTTGAGCTTTGCCACGGCCTTCCGCCATAGCCTCGGCGAAATTGGCGAATAACACGGTGAACCACAGCCAGAGCGTAATCTGGAGCCCAAAGCCGGTGGAACCGACGTGATGCATCACGTCATAGACCCACTCGATTGCGGTCAGCACCGCGCCGATTTCAACGACGAACATGACTGGATTCTTGTAGAGGACGCGCGGATTGAGCTTTCGAAAGGAATCGACGATCGCGGTCCCCAGAAGTTGCGTGTCCATGAGAGATTTAGATTTGGGCGTCGTGGACATGGTCACCTCAAAACACCTTTCCGGCGAGCATCATCAGGTGCTCGAGAATCGGACCAAGGCTAAGCGCCGGGAAGAAAGTCAGCGCGCCGACGATGATCACTGTGGACACGAGCAGGATGGTGAAAAGCGGGCCCGTAACCGGGAATGTTCCCACGGATTCCGGCGTAATTTTCTTGTGGGCCAAACTTCCGGCAATGGCGAGGATGGGAATCACCATGAAGAATCGCCCCAGGAGCATCACCGCGGCAGTGCTGGTGTTGTACCAAAGCGTGTTGGGGTTCAAGCCGGCGAAGGCAGATCCATTGTTTCCCGCCGAGGAAGCGTAGGCGTAGAGAATCTGCGAGAGCCCATGGGGTCCGGGATTCGATATGCTCGATGTGCCGAACTTCTCGACCGACGCCGCCGCTGAGAAAACCAGGATCACGAGCGACGAGATCAGCACAGCAAGCATGGCCATCTTGATGTCGTAAGATTCGATCTTCTTTCCCAGGTATTCGGGCGTGCGGCCCACCATGAGTCCGGCGATGAAAACGGCAAGGATGACAAACACGACCATGCCGTAGAGTCCGGCGCCGACGCCGCCGAAGATCACCTCGCCGAGCATGATGTTCACCATCGGAACCAATCCGCCCAGCGGCGTGAATGAATCATGCATGCCATTCACCGCGCCGCAACTGGCATCGGTGGTGACCGTGGCAAACAGCGCGGAACTGGCGATTCCGAAGCGCACTTCCTTCCCTTCCATGTTTCCGCCTGGCTGAAGCGACGTCGCTTGCTGATTGGCCGCGGGAAGCAACGGATTCCCGCGCGCCTCAGCTTGATACGCGACAACGACTCCAACTAGAAACAGGAACGCCATGGCCATCCAAACGGCCCAGCCATGACGGCGCGATCCGGTCATTCGGCCGAGCGTGTAAGTGAGCGCGGATGGCACGGCAAAAATGAGGATGAGCTGGATGAAGTTGGAGAGAGGCGTGGGATTCTCGAACGGATGAGCGCTGTTGGCGTTGTAAAAACCGCCCCCGTTCGTCCCGAACATCTTGATAGCTTCCTGGGATGCCACCGGCCCCTGCGCAATCGATTGGGTGGCGACCGTCTGCATGGTGGTTTTGCCGTCGGCGCCAGTGACTTGCACTTGCTGCGGTTCCATGATGGAAGCAGCGTCGTACGGATTTAGGTTTTGCACCACGCCTTGTGAAACGAACACCAAGGCAACAAGCAGGCAAACCGGCAGCAAAATCCAGAAAAGGCAACGCGTCAAATCCACCCAGAAATTTCCGATGGTGTCGCGCTCGCGGCGCGCAATTCCGCGAATAACCGCGATGGCCATAACGATACCCACGGCAGCGGAAATAAAGTTGTGATACGCAAGCCCTGCCATTTGGGTGAGGTAACTCATGGTGGCTTCGCCCGTGTACGCCTGCCAGTTGGTGTTGGTGGTGAAGGATGCCGCGGTGTTGAAGGCGAGATCGGGCGCGACGTTCGCGAACTTCTGGGGATTGAACGGCAGCCACAGCTGCAAGCGCTCGATGAGGTAGAGCAAAACCATCGACACACCGCTGAACAAGAGCATGGCGGCGGCGTACTCGGTCCAGTGCATCTCCGAATTCTCTTGCACGCCGGTGACGCGATAAATCAGCCGCTCGATCGGACGAAAAAGGACGTCGAGAAACGTCTTTTCCCGCTCGAAGACGCGGGCGATGTAGATGCCGAGCGGCTTCGTGATTACGAGGATCACGAACAGGAAAACACCGATTTGAAACCAACCGTTTTGAGTCATGGTCAGAACTTTTCTGCCTGCAACAGCGCGTAAAGCAAATAGCCGAGCAGCAGCGCGCAAATAATCAAGAGAGCAATCGTGGCAAGGCTCATGGCATCCCTCCTACCTCAGCTTCTCGCAGCCGCGCACGTAAGCGAGCGCGGCCACAAAAAACACCACCGTGCAAACTATGAAGATAACGTCAGCCATCGTTGTCCCTCCTAAACGGCCGCAAGAAAACGCCGAGCAATTGCGCCAAGACCAAGACGCCTGGAAAAAATCGAGCGCCCCGACTCGCTAGAATTTCACCAGTATGTCCATGTCGATAAACGACTGATCCCGGCGAAGGTCCGGGAACCACACACTGCCAAGGCCCCCACCGCAAGCCACTTCGGCCGCGCTAAGGGTCATTTGCCCGGACGAGGCGCCTGTAATGCAGGCGTAGTCCTCCGGCGAGCCATTATTTCCTCCTGGCGGCGTAATCCCGCCTCGTCCAGTCCAATACGGCACGCTCGCATGGCGATAATCGTATTCCCAGCGGAACGTGATGTATTGCTTGGGCATGTAATCGAACGTCATGGAAGAATCCCAGGCCTTGAATGGATTGCCGGGGTTCTCGGTGAAGTACGGCGAATTCGTGGAAGCGGTGACGGCGCTTTCGCCATTGATCGGCGGCAACAACACCAAGTATCGTCCGGGATTGTTTATTTCCCCGCCCCCAAGCGTCAATCCAAAGAGATCCCGGTGGAACCAGAAGCGGTTATAGAGCATGTAGCCGAGAAAACTCTGCTTCGGATTTCCATTCTTATCCCCGTGGCAGCTTACGCCAGCGCCGTATTCGCACCCCATGTCGCCCGTGAAAGTGAAAGCCATTTTGTCGAGGGAGTTGTCGGGCCTATCGAAATATTTGACCTCGATGCTGTCGTCGGTGTGGATTCGCGAACGGCCAGGCGTGAACAAGTCATCCTGGCCAAGCCCGTAGTTGTTGCTGATGACGTTGATAAATCCGTTTGGAGTCCATTTAATCTGTCCGCCGAGTCCAGGCCTGTGGTTTGCCGAACCGTACGCCTGCCACCCATTGATGAACCACGGCTCGATCTTCAAATGGGCCGAGGGGAAAACCTGTACTCGCACGCCGTTGAAGAACCAGGGCGTATTCGACGAAACGTACGAGGGCTGATAGGCCCAGTTGTCGAAATTGTAGTAGCTGAACAGGCCGATGTAGGACATGAAAATTCCGGCGTCCACATTGACCCCGTTCAACACGTTGAAGTGATAGCCGCCGTACGCTTCGGAGACGTAGCGATAGGCGTCGGCAAGATCCCATTGTCCATGTCCTGGACTGGGATCATTCCGCGGAGTCGTTACCGAATACATTCCGAACTGGGTCATGAGCCTGGCGCGGACATTCTCATAGTGAAAATCGCCGCCGACGCCGAGTTGTTCAAGCTGGACTTCCTGAGACCGAAAGACCTCGCTAGATCCACCCATGGAGTGGTCCACGGGATGGTTGAAGTCGAAGGTGTAAGTCGTGTCCGCCCTGATTTCGGGCGTGAAGAATTTCGAGTCAAAAGCCGGCGTCTTTGTGCGCGCGTTTCCGTTCAGCCAGGTCCAGTCATGGTCTGAAAAGGGATCGATCTTGGCCGGCTTTTCCGTGCTCGGCGCGGCCTGGGCGGAAACACTTTCCTGAGGCGGCGCCGCTTGAGCTATCTGCGCGGGCGGAGCAACTGAGGGCGCCGGAGCAGCCGGGGCGACCGCGACCGTTGCTTTCACGGTCATCAGTTGCGCTCCGGGGTGATTTAGCTCGATTGCCGCCTTCAGCTGCGCTTCGAGCTCGTCAATCCGCTTCTTCATGGCATCCAGTTGCTTCGCCACGGCCGGCGGAATTTGCTGGTCTTGATCAGACTGCCGCGCCCGGTCGGACTGCGACTGGCCGGAAACTGCTCCGCCGTCTTGAGCGAAGCAGGTTCGCTGGGAGAAAGCCAGGAGCGACGCACAGAAAACGAACGAGCAAATTCGACCCATCAGTGGTCTGTTCATGAAATCCCTCTCGTGTCTGCGAACTCGCACTCACCCCGACCTCATGTGCGCCAATTCGGCGAGCCGCTGCGATTACCGTCACAGTGAGGTAACGCGCCCAGTTTCAACTGTCAATGCCGCCTGCAGCGACGGATACCAAAAAAGAACTGCCTGAAGACGATTCCAAACTTCCAGTTCGCCGCAAAAACTCAGACGCTCCCCTTCAGCGTTTATATTTGCTGCCTGCAGTTTGAAAACAGGGATTGCAGACGTGAAACTTAGCGCCGTCGCTTGCTGTCAGGAGCCCGAAGAAGCTGGAATAGAAAAATCAACATGAACATCACTCCCAAGTTTCAGAAGGCCTCGAAAATGAATTCGACATTTTTCGGACGACTCGGCGTCAAGGCGCACGGAACCGCGGTTGAGGCCCGGCCCATGTTCAGGCAGCAGCGTGACGTAGAAAACATTAGGAAGGGATAAAGACGATATAAGGATTTCGTAAGGTTTGAGGACGGCAGGGCTAGTCTACCGGACTTCGGGGCGAGGCGGCTGCGGGCGCGGACGAATTCAAGCGAAAAGTTTTAGAGAGAGATGAGGTTACGTGACGAGCAGGTCCGGATCGCTCGCGCTGTGCTCAGGCACCCAAAGTTCCACGGGATCGGAGCGATAGGGGAACCAAAAATTTGCGGGCATCACGCCGATGACGACGTAGCCGCGGTCGTTCAGCGTGATGGTCTTTCCGATGAGCGCGGGATCGCCACCAAATCGGCGGCGCCAGAGGCGTTCGCTTAAAAGCACAACGCGGTGCCGCGCCGATTCATCACTGGGTTGCAGTACGCGCCCAAGAATGGGCTTGGGACAAACGCGAGAAAATGAGACTGGCGCGACGGCGGCGCCGACAACGAGATCGGGTTCGCCGCTGCCGGTTAGCGTAAAAGGAGTCTCGCGCGCCTTGATGAGAGGATTGCCACTGCGCGGGCCGTCGCTCACGAACGCGAAACCTCCGCCCGGCCGGACTACCAGATCCAGATGCGTAGCCCGGAGCTGGTCCTGCAAGTATTCGGAAGCGATATCGGGTGCGTTCGATTGAACGGAGACCAGCAGCACGGCGGCGGAGCGAACCACAGAACTCTGAAATGCAAATCCCAGAGCGAGGGTAAGAATTGCAGTCCAAGATTTACGAAGACCGGCCACAGCCCCGACCAATCTGCGATTAAAGGACTTTCGCTTCCGTTCCATCAGACGCCCTTCGCGATAATGCGAGCAGCCTATTGGCCAGCACGCCGAGCGGATATGGCTATGAATCCAGGCTACTTGCCTAGACGCCTCCAACCCGCGACGGGTTGTATCTGTCCGCTGCCGCAATTATCGGTGTCCGGTTTCGGACAGGCGCGAACAGCTTTGGCGCGTCAAGCTCGATGGGATTTACGCGAAAAGGCAGGGAAATGTTTCAAGATCCGGCTGACAATTTGGCAGGGGACTTCGCTGAGGAACGGAGTCCCCGGCCGTCTCTCACCCATCTCCGCAGGGTCTGGGTAAGAAGTCTTTAAGCGGCGGGTTCGCTGTTGCGCAAGAACTCGTAACGTTCGATCGCGGCAGCGATG
>DASPVY010000237.1:0-2403 GCA_035622115.1 Candidatus Acidiferrales bacterium | reverse complement strand
ACGAGCCCCCGCAGGATCCGCGTTTTCGCCTGGCCGCGGAGTCCCAGAAGAATGAAGTGATGGCGCGAAAGCAGCGCGTTGACGATCTGCGGGATCACCGAGTCTTCGTAGCCGTGAATGCCGGGAAAAAGCGGAAGTCCGGCTTCCAGGCGCGAGAGCAGATTTTCGCGCAATTCTTGTTTGATCGTGCGCGATCCGATTCTTTCTTCAGACCAGGCACTGCGGCGAAGACCACCGAGATTGCCGGGACGTTCGCTCATCAAGCCCCCACTCAGACCGGAAGCGGCAGGACCAAACAATTTCAGTCAACGCGGGTCCAGTCCGTTTGCGCGGATGCGGCGCATTCATTATAGATGATGCAGATGCGCGCCGAAAGTTGTACTCAAACGCGGGCGTGACCGTTACCACCCGCTTTTTGGCGCATGCGGTGGCGCACTTCGGCGCGCGGAAGGAGTTGCTGAAGCATCGGGACCAGTCGCGCGAGGCGTTCATTCTCGCTGCGCATTCCGAGGATAATCTGCTTTTCCTCGAGGTCGAGCGGCAGGCTGTCGGCAATCACGAAGGCCACGGACTCGTTTTCGTCGCGATCGATGGCCTCGGGATCCGAGCCGAAGAGAAGCATGTGGCACTGGCCGTAAAGATCGAGCAGGTCTTGAGGAACCTTGGCGGTTTTGGGATCGCCATCTTCGGCGAGCAACTCGATGCGCGCTTCGAGATACGGCTTCTCCTTGAAAACTTCCTGAATTTCGAAAGCGCTGCCGCCTTCGACCTGGATGTCCATCCGGCCGTCGTCGTACTGGCGAGTGAGTTCGACGACCGCGGCAGTGCAGCCAATCTTCATGGCGCCGCCTTCGCGAATGAGCACAATTCCAAATTCCGACTCGTGGTCGATACACTCGCGGATCATCTGCTTGTAGCGGGGCTCGAAAATGTGAAGCGGAAGATTCGCGTGCGGAAACAGGACCAGCGGGAGCGGAAAGAGCGGGAGGCGTAAAGGAGTCATGCAGAGCGCTCCGGAGCCGGGGAGAGATGAACGGCGATCACGGGAGTGCCGCGAGAGCCGCTTGCATTTCGTCGCGGGCGTGAATGTCGCCGGCCTTTTGGGCCGCGGCGACACCGGCGGAAAGAATCCGGCGTGCGTCAGCTGATTCGCCGAGGCGGGCAAGAAGCTGGCCGAATTGATAATAGCCGGCGACGTAGCCGGGATTATCGGCGAGAAGCTGGCGAAAATGCTCCTGCGCCGCCGCGTTATCGCCGAGATTCGCGCACTCGACGGCGAGACCGTAGCGGGCGAAAGCGTCCCTGGGACTATTGCGAACAAAGCCTTCGAGAGTTTCGCGTCGCGTCTTGGTTGTTTGGGTCACGACGGCAAAAGCGTATCATAGGCGACGCACCGCTGCGAGAGAGGCGCAACGCGCAGCGATGATCGAATGCGCAACAAATTCGGCCAGGTGATCATGACGATCGGAAAAGAGAACGCGCGAAAGCCGAAACCAAACGAGCCCCCGGAAGTCGTGCTGCCCGGAAAGCCGGTGAGCGCGTCGCGATCGGAGATGACCGAGGTGGTGCTGCCGAACGACGCGAATCCGCTGGGCTATATCCTGGGCGGACGAGTGATGCACCTCGTTGATATTGCCGGTGCGATTGCGGCGCACAGGCATTCGAACAGCCACGTGGTGACGGCGTCAATGGATTACGTGGACTTTCGGAATCCGATCAAAGTGGGTGAACTGATTGTGCTGAAGTCGAGCGTAAACCGCGTTTTCCACACTTCGATGGAAGTGGGAGTGAAGATTTTTTCAGAGAATGTCCTGACGGGCGAACGGAAGCACACGAGCAGCGCCTATTTGACGTTCGTGGCGATTGATACGCAGCGACATCCACACGCGATTCCGCCGCTCATTCTGGAGACGGACGAAGATCGGCGAAGGTATCGCGAGGCGGAAGGCAGGCGGAAGATCCGGCTGGCGCATCGTTACAAGCGGCCTCCCGAGGCGGAATAAATCTAGATTTCTGTAACCAGACTAGGCGGGTGGCGCGAGGATTGGCGGCGCGGGACAGTGTTAGTTGGCCGCGGGAATATGCGATTGCGGCGCGGAATCCGCAGCCGCGGGCGCACCGGAGAGATAAGCTCGGACGGAATCGGCCACGGCGTTGCTGGCGTCTACGCAATTGCCGATGGAAGGGCCAAGCCAATAATTGCCGGCCATGAAAAGGCCTGCGAACTTCTTCAATTCCTCTTTCACTCCCTCAAGAATGTAACTGTGTCCCAGATTATATTGAGGCAGCCCCATTTCGTGGCGCCAGATTTGTTTTTCGACGGGCTGTCCGCTGATTTCGAGAATGCGGCCGATTTCTCCCTCGACGATTTCGCTGATCGCTGATTCATCCTGCTCGATAATT
>DASPVY010000236.1:0-2641 GCA_035622115.1 Candidatus Acidiferrales bacterium | reverse complement strand
TCCGGCCCGATCAAGCCGAGTGTGGCCAGATTCGTAAAGAATGCCAGGAGCGGAACGATGAGCGCGAACACGATCGCGAGGATATGAATCGCCCGTTCTTTTTTGCTCAAAGTGCGGCCAGTCTATCAAAGGACCCGGCCCGATTTGAACCGAGGTAGCTCGGTTGTGTGCGAATGTGACAAAATGGCCGCGGATGCGGGAACGGATCGAGTACCTCGCCGCCTGGAGCCTCCTGAAGGGAATGGGCTTGTTGCCCCGGTGGCTCGCGCGGCCGTTGGGAGCCATGTTGGCGCGGATCGCCTATTGGGCGCGCCCATCGCTGCGACGGGCGGCGAATTTCAACCTGGCCATCGCGTTTCCCGAGTGGACCCCGGCGATGCGCCGTCACGTCATCCGCAAGATGGTGCGGAACATCGGCTGGATGGGCGCCGAATTCACCCAGTTTCCGAAATACAACCGCGCGAATATCGAGCGCGTCATCATTCTTGACGGAAATGAAAACTACCTCGAGGCGATGCGCCGCGGCGAAGGCCTCTTCTTTCTGACCGGACACATGGGGCCGTGGGAGCTTTCTTCCTTCGCCCACGCCGTCTACGGCTATCCATGCCATTTTCTGGCGCGGCAGATTGACAACCGCCGTGTGGACGCGCTGGTGAACAGCTATCGGTGCCTTTCGGGCTGCCGGGTAATTGAAAAAAACGACGCGGCGCGTTCCGTGCTGCGCTATTTGCGCGACGGCGGCGCAATCGGCGTGCTCGCGGATCAAAATACCTCTCTCGAAGAAGGAGTGTTTGTCCCTTTCTTCGGGATTCCCGCGTGCAGCACTTCAGGGCTGGCTCGAATTGCCTTGCGCACGGGTGCGTCGGTCGTTCCCGGCTACGCGTTTTGGGATGAGGCGATCGGAAAGTATCGCTTGCGCTTCGAGCCGGCCGTCGAACTCGTGCGAACCGGCGACGAGGATCGAGATGTAATCGCCAATACGGCCAAATTCATGAAGGTGGTCGAGGATTTCGCGCGGGCGCATCCGGACCAATGGCTGTGGGTTCATAAGCGCTGGAAGACGCGGCCGCCTGGTGAAAAGCCGATCTACCCGTTCTAGCTCGAGCGCCCGTCGAAGAACGTGTTGGACGGGATGGAGGCGTGCGTTCGCGATTGGTCGTAACCAGAGATTAATGAGGCTCATATGACGCTAACTGCCACGGATGTCGCAAAGTATCTCCATGCGGAGCTTGATGGCGATCCACTCGCCCGCATATCGTCTATCGGCTCCCCCGATACCGCCGGGCCGGAGGACTTGATTTACGTGGATAGCGAGCGAAACCGTGCGCGGGCGGAGGCATCGAGAGCCCTGTGCGTTCTGGCGCCTCCGGGCCTCGCGCTGCCGGGCAAGACGGCGATTCACGTTGGCGCGCCGAAACTGGCCTTCGCCCGAGCCGCTGCGCTGATATTGCCAGGCAAACGCGTCCCATCCGGCATTCACGCCACGGCCGTCGTATCGCCTGCGGCAAGAGTCGCGCCCGATGCCACTGTTGGGCCTTACGTGGTCATCGAGGACCACGCCGCCGTCGGGGCCCGGACGGTGATCGGGGCGTTTTGCTTCGTCGGGCGCGGCGCCACGATCGGCGAAGAGTCGCGTCTGCATCCTCATGTGACTTTGTATGAAGGAGTTCATCTCGGCAGCCGTGTCATAGCTCATTCAGGCTCCGTGATTGGAGCCGATGGATTTGGCTATGTTTATGGCGAGGGCCGCCACTGGAAGTTCCCCCAAATCGGCAGTGTGGTCATCGGAGACGACGTGGAAATCGGAGCCAACACAACTGTAGACCGCGGTTCGCTTGAGACCACCGCCATCTCGAGCGGCGTCAAAATCGATAACCTAGTTCAGGTCGCTCATAACGTGCAGATTGGCGAAAACTCCGTAATCGCAGCTCAGACCGGCATTTCCGGCAGTTGCGTGATCGGTGAAGGCGTTGCCATCGGCGGGCAGGCGGGACTCGGAGAACATTGCAATGTGGAATCGGGCGCTGTGCTTGGCGGACAGAGCGGCATCCTGCCAGGAAAGACGATCCGTTCCGGCCAAGTCGTCTGGGGTACGCCCGCGCGGTCGCTCGACCGCTTTAAGGAGCAGCACGCATGGATTTCGCGGCTACCAGAATTGGGAAAGCGGCTGCGCAAAATGGTATAAACGACAAGATGCCAGACGACGACACCGCTGTCCGAGGTGCTTTCGAGAGCCTCCTGCGCTTCCGGCGCCCCGATCGCGATCCCACCAGGGCCCTTGACCCAAGTATTTTTTGTTGACCCGGAAGCCTTTAGCAGACATAATTTACCCGGGCGTGCTGTATCTGTTTGCATCGGCAGGGGATCGCCTGTGCAACCGGCAGGGTTCCGCGCTCATCTCTAGCTATGGTGGGCAAGCTAGGGGACGCGGGTCTGGCTTGTAGTTGGATGAAGTCCAGCAGGCGCAGCGCCGCTTGCTAAAAACCGAGTTCCTCGAGCTGTTGGCTTCCCAGCGATTTCGGGCGGCATGTGCATGACGCGGCTGTGGCTCGCTCGCGTTCCTGCGGCCGTACCCATATTTAGCACTTGGAAAGGACAAAATGTCGGAAGGCTTGCTGTTTCCTCGAATGACGACGCGGAC
>DASPVY010000235.1:0-15512 GCA_035622115.1 Candidatus Acidiferrales bacterium | reverse complement strand
GCGTGGGCCTTGTGGACAAGCCGAATCCGCGCAAAGTTCACCTGAAGCCGATTCCTCTGCTTGGCGGTTTAGCGATTTATTGCGGATTTGTCGCGGCCGTCGTTGTCACGCTGCACCGGGCGCCGCTCGTCCAGATCGTCAGCATTCTCGCGGGCGCCACACTGCTGGCGGTAATCGGATTCCTCGACGACGGCGGATTGCTCCACCATCAGGTGAAACTGTTCGTGGCGATGCCGGTCGCGGCGCTGTTGCTGGTGGCTTCGGGAATCCGCGCGCACTTGATTTCGTCTTTCGTGCCGGGCGAAGCGGGAATCGTCCTCGATAGTTGCCTCACGATACTCTGGGTGGTTGGGATCACGGCGTCGTTCAGCATCCTCGATCACATGGACGGATTGTGCGCCGGCATCGCGGCCATCGGCGCGCTGTTTTTCACGCTTTCGGCGAATCAGGGCGGCCAGGTGATGGTGCGCACGCTCGGCGCCGCAACACTGGGCGCGGCGCTCGGATTTCTGGGCTGGAATTTCAATCCTGCCAAGATTTTCATGGGCGATGGCGGCGCGATGCTGCTGGGATTCCTGATGGCGACGCTGGGGTTGAAAATCCGGCCGGAAGGATCCGAATCGCAGCTCGGCTGGCTCATTCCGGTTTTGATTTTGGGTGTGCCGATTTTCGACACGACGCTCATTTCGATTTCGCGCTCGCGTCGCGGGCTGATTCCGTTCACGTCGCCGGGGAAGGATCACACGGCGCACCGGCTCGCTAATCTGGGCTTGGGCCAGCGTGGCGCGGTGCTGGCGCTTTATGTTTTCGGCTGTGCGTTTGGAATCTTGGGCCTCATCATACGGGGAGTATCGGACGGGCAAGCACTCGCGCTCGCGGGAATCGCGGCGCTCTGCGGCCTAGTGGCGATTTATTTTCTCGAAGGCGCGCCCTACGATCGGCAGGACAAGATTCCGAAATCGTCGCCAGCGGCCTGAGCGTCACACAGCCGTGAATGCGTTGATGGACTTCTGGCGCTGGGTTATACTCACCCACCTGACTAATTGGCGCTGAGGCCGGTATTGGGGGCTCGCGCCGTGGATCGAACGTTCCCGAATCGGCGAGCAGGGTGCGTTTCGGTCATCAAGATTCGCCTCTCTCAACATAAGGACCCAATCGATTCCGACGATTGCGGCAAACGGTGAAACTCGTTGGTCGGTAAGAACGCTCCAAGCCACACTGAAAAATCTGCCAGGTTCCCAAAACAGCCCATAGCCATCGTCGGAAGTTCTGCCGCGGGGTTATTCGCGGCTTCGCTTCTGGCGCGCCGCGGCATGCCCGTGCGCGTATTCGAGTGCTCGGAATCGCTCGAACCCGTTTCCCGGACGCTCATCGTGACGCACCGGTTGCGAGCGCTGATTGGCGCTGCCGCAGAAAATTCGATTGTGAACGAGATTCGCCGATTCGAGCTTTTTACCGATGGCCGCTCAGCCACGGTCCGGCTGAACCGCCCCGATCTCATCATCGAGCGCTCGACGTTGATTCGAGGTTTGGCGGAGGAAGCGCAAGCGGCCGGCGCCGAGATTCATCTTGGCCGGCGATTCAGCGGACTGCATAGCAACGGCGCGGGATTGATCGTGGAAGTGGAGCGCGGCTCGGATGGCGCGCGGGAAGAAGTGCGCACGCAGACAGTGATCGGCGGGGACGGCGCCGCGAGCCGCGTGGCGAAGGCCGCAGGGTGGGCGCCGCAAGAGACTGTGCCGCTCGTGCAGGCCATTGTTCCGTTGCCGAAGGACATGCAACCGGACACGGTGCGCGTCTGGTTCGTGCCCGACGACACGCCCTATTTTTACTGGCTGATTCCGGAATCGCCTACGCGCGGGGCGCTCGGATTGATCGGCGAGTCTCCGAACGAAACGCGAAAACACCTGGAGCGTTTTCTCGAAAAGCGCCAGCTTGGACCGTCGAGTTTTCAAGGCGCGAAAATTCCCGTTTACAAAGGATGGGTGCCGGTCGAACGGCAAGTGGGCGAAGGAAAAGTTTATCTGGTCGGCGACGCGGCGGGACAAGTGAAGGTGACGACGGTCGGGGGAATCGTCACCGGCTTCCGAGGCGCAATCGGCGTCACAGAAGCAATTCTAAACGGCGGAAACAGCGCCGAACTTCGCCGGCTGCGGCGCGAACTTGATCTGCATCTGTTGTTGCGCCGCTCGTTGCATCATTTTCAGCAGAACGATTACAGCCGGCTAGTGGATTTGCTTAACACGTCGGCACTCATGAAGCTCGGGGAATATTCGCGGGATGACGCGCTCAGAGTCATATTTCAGATTTGCATGAGCCAGCCGCGATTGATATTGATGGGCCTGCGCGGACTGATGACGCACGGCCGCTTATTCGGCGCGCCGCGCGCGTAGGCCGTCGCATTGGCATTTTTCCTTCCGGCGCGCAATCACCGCGCGTATTCTTTCACCCGCGATGGCCTCTGACGGATACATTCTGGGACTTTCAGCGCTGGGGCACGATTCTTCGGCTGCGCTGCTCGATCCTCATGGAAGTCTGACGGCGATTGAGGAGGCCAAGCTTGTCCGTTCACGCGAGGCATCGGGAATTCCGCGCGAGGCGATTCGTTTCTGCTTCGAGAGGGCGGGGATTTCGTGGCGCAACGTGGCGAAGATTGCCGTGGCCAGCAATCCGCGGCAAGCCTGGCGGCGAACGGCCGCATTTCGCGCGCGGCAAGCGATCCTCGCGCCGGTGGCGAGCGCCTACTACGCCAGCAAAGCGTTCGGGGATCTCGGCCGCGAACTGAACAACCTGCGAATTCTGCAAACGCTGGCGGGAGAACCGCGCGACCGCGTCGTTCCGCTGGATCATCAACTTTGCCACGCCGCGAGCGCGTTTTTCGGCTCACCATTCGACCGCGCGTTGATTCTTTCACTCGACGAACAGGGCGATGGCCAGTGTGGCATCGTGGCGACCGGCGAAGGGACGCAATTGCGCGTCATTGAGACGATTGCGTTTCCTCACTCGATTGCGTGGGTGTATTCGCAGGTCGCTGAACTTCTCGGCTTCCGGCCGCAGAAAGACGAGCACAAGCTGCAGTGGCTGAGCGTTGCCGGGGTGCCGGAGTTTGAAGAAGTCTTTTTGGAAATGCTGCGCGCGAAGCCCGGCGGCGCGCCGCACCTGAATCGGAAATATTTCACGCGCGGCTACACGGGCCGGCTCGGATTTTCTGACACGCTGCGCAAAGGTCTGAACCTGGCTGACGGCCATGCGAGCAGCGCAGCGCATCGCGCGAATATCGCGGCGAGCGCGCAGGCCGCAATCGAGAAAGTGGTCGTTGAATATTTGGAATCGTTACAGCGGCGCTACCGGAGCGAAAAGCTTTGCCTCGCGGGGGGATTATTCCTGAATTCGCTGCTCGTCGCGGCGGTGGAACAAAACGCGGGATTTGGCGAAGTGTTCGTTCAGCCGGCGGCGGGAAATGAAGGCACGGCGCTGGGCGCCGCGTGGAACGTCTGGCACGAAACGCCGGGACGCAAGCGGGTCGCGCCGATAAACGAAGTGTATTGGGGCCCCAGTTATTCGAACGATGAAATCAAACAAGTGCTGGACAACTGCAAAGCGAACTACCACTGGCTCAATGGCGACGGACCGAAGGTCGAAGAGACGCTGCGGCTCTTGAGCGCCGGGAAAATTGTGGCGTGGTGCCAGGGACGAGCGGAATTCGGCCCACGGGCGCTGGGAAATCGCAGCCTGCTGGCTTCGCCGTGGGCGCCATACGTCAAAGAAAATCTGAACGATTACGTGAAGCACCGCGAATCGTTCCGTCCGTTTGCGCTGGCAGTGCCGGAAGAGGATTGCGCGCGATATTTCGAAGCGACGCCCGCGGCGAAATTTATGGCGTCAATCGGCGTGGCCAAGCCGGAAGTGCAAGGCGCGCTGAAAGATTTTCTCCTGCCGGGAAACCGAGTGCGGCTCCATTCCGTCAATCGCGAAGCAAATCCACTGTTATGGCAATTGCTGCGGCGCTCGGGCGAAGGCTCGCCAGGGCCGATGCTTGTGAATACATCGTTCAATTTATTCGGCGAGCCGTTGGTGGTTACGCCGCGCGATGCGGTGCGCAGCTATTTTTGCTCGGGGACGGACGCGCTGGTGGCCGGCAATTTCATTCTGTCAAAGATGTAGTTTGACGCGAGCGTCACTGCGTTCCGTATTTATCGAGCCACTTCAGCTCTTCGCGCACCTTGATTTTCCCATCCCAAGGATTTTTTTCGAGTGAGTGGCATTCGCCCGGGAAGATCAAGAGCGATGACGGAATGCCGCGCGTGTGCAGCGCGCGTTCGAGAAGATAATCCTCACCGACGTAGACACGAATATCGTCCGCGCCGCCAACCACGTGCGTCGGCGTGGTGACCTTGCCAAATTGCCAGATCGCAGCCTCGGCGTTGTAATTCGCTTCCGCTTCCCAGGGCAAGCCGCCGAGAAAATAGGCGTCGTCCATCGTGGTGTCGTCGTTGCCCCAATTCGCGACGTGCTCGACGGCGCCGGCTCCGGTGACGGCGGCCTTGAAGCGAGTGGTTTGCGTGATCAGCCAGTTCGTCATGTAGCCGCCGTAGCTATAGCCGCCGACCGTCAAATGATTCGGATCGGCGATGCCATCCTTCACGAGCGAATCAATTCCTTCGAGAATGTCTTTTCCGGGGCGCGAAACGATGTGCGGAATGATTCCGAGAGCGAACGCGTCGCCGTAGCCCGTTGAACCGCGATAGTTCGGCTCGAAAACCAGCCAACCGTTGGTGGCCGCGAGCGACGCCCATTGATACCAATCCGCTTCGAAGAAGTCGCCGTCGGCATCTTCCGGGCCCCCGTGAATCAACGTAAACAATTTCAAATTCTTCTCGCCCATTTTCCCGGGGGGATAGATGAGCATGCCTTCGACGGTCGTCCCGTCGTCGGCAGTCCAGCGATAGGGCTTGCCTTGTGGCAAGGCGCGCTCGGTGAACACGCGATTGAATGAAGTGATCGCGCGGGCGGCGGCAATGCCGGCCACGCTGTCGGCGATGTAGACCTCGGAAGGCTTTGCGAGGGACGAATAAACGAATGCAACGCGCGGGGAATTCGTTGCCGCTGAAAGCTGCTCGTACGTTCCCGGCCAGGCGCTGTGCTTGGCGAATTCGCCGTCGGGACTATTCTGCGTGTAGGGCTGGACTTCAGTTCCAATTCTTCCCGCGACGAAAAGGCCGCCATCCGAAAGAACTGTGTAGCCGTTGACAGCACCTTCGAATTTCGCGGCCCAGCGCGAGGTGATTGGCGCCGCAGCATTCGTTCCATTTTCCGAAGGCGCGCCCGCATCCTCCCAATACACGCGAGGCTGCGTATCCTGATACCTTCCATCGATCGCACCGGAGTAAAAGCCGAAGAAAATGTGACGGCTGTCCTGCGCCCAGCGCATCGATTCATAGACCGCCTGAGCCCGGCTCACCGCGCGGGGCGCGGATGGAGTTCCGCTGGCGGCGAATTCGATTACATAAATTGCATATTCATCGAGCGACTCATCGCGTTCCGAACGCGGCTCGGTAAACAGCGCAAGGCGCTTGCCATTCGGGGAGGTCGCGAGCGCCATCGCGCGCTCTGAAATTCTTCCGGCTTCCGCGGTTTGCGCTTTCAGATCGGAGACAACCTTTCCGGCAACGCGTTCGCTGAGAACCTCGGCCACGTTCACGCGCCAGAGGGCGTCGCTGCGTTCGGATTCGCGAAAGCGCCAGACGTCTCTCCATTCCTTCTTGCGCGCTTCTTTCTCTTCATCGGAGAGTTCGATCCGGGCGGCGAAATAGATGGCGCGAGAATCGCCGGACCAGGCAAAAGCGTGCACGGAATCTTCGCCCTGAGTGACCGGGAAAGCTTCGCCGCCCGCGGCCGAGATGACATAAACCTGGTCCGGGTCCTCGGATTTGCACGCTTCGGCTTTGTCCACTTCCTCCGCACTTTTTTCGCCGCTTGCGGCGACGCGGTCCGAGAGGAACGCAATCCATTTGCCGTCGGGAGACCACTGCGGCGAGTGATCGTGCCCGGACTGCGTCAATGGCGCGAGCGTGCCCTGCTGACCACCCGCGCGATACAACCAGAGATCGGTGCGGAAGCGATTCGCGTCCCAATCCGGGCGGTCCGTGACCAGAACGACGGAGTTGCCGTCGGGCGAGATGCTCACGCCGTCGAACGACACCGAATCGAAAAATTCATCGAAGGTCAACGGAGGCTTTTCGCCGGCGGGCTCGACGGCGGAAATTGCGTTACGTGCGATCGAGCATATGAACAGCGCGACGACTGAAGCAGCGAATGAAAGGAATCGCATAAATTCTCCCGAAGCGCGAGGAGATATACCTTTCGGCGAGCCAGGCGTCAAGAATCGCGTCGCGCGGGAACAGGATTCGGGCGCGAAGATCGCCACTAAGCAGATTGAGCGGAGATTCCCGGCTCGAGCGCGGCTTCAGCCGGCCTTGGTCATGGGGGCGGGTTCGAACACTCTCATGCGTTTCCACTCGGATTGCCGCGCGAGATCGCGAAGAGAGAGATTCCACCCGATCCCAAGACTCGCGTCCTCGCGGGCGAACATCGCCAGCCAGGAATTTCCGGTGGATGCGGGCGCTTGTTCGAGGACTCCGTCAAAAATTTGACCGGGATGAATCGGGTCCGGTTCATCTTCCGCGCGGAACGACGCGAGGCGCGCCGGATCGAGCGGGACGGCGAAGAAAATCTGCTCGTGCGGAGCCAGAGCGATGGCGTTGTCCGCGCTGGCCGTAAAACGATCCGAGCGCTCGCAAAGTTCGAGTTCGCCGGCCTTCCAGCGCAGTTCGAGAGTGGGGACGCGACCGGACGCGGCGCCAGGGCGCGCTTCGGCGAGCGACATCTGCCACAGAGTGATTGCGTGATCGCCGTTAAATGCGCCGTTGGGGAACACGTCGAAAGTGCGCGTCTGCCACGATGCGGATTTAGCCTGCGGGAGAACTTCGGTGACGAAAACGACCGTGTGGCTGCGCCACTCTTCGATTTTCACGGAGCCGAGAAAATTCCCGTGCTCGCGAACATACTCCATCTGGCGCGGACTGATTTTCAGAGTCTTGCGCCAGAAATCCTCGCTGAGGCGAAAGCTGAAGTTGTAAACGCGCTCGAGCGGAGATGGCGCAGATTCGTCGAGCTTCCGGCGAAAATTCGGATCGGCGACATCTTCGAGTGAGGCGATACGATCGGTGAGCCGGCGAATCGTCCAGGTTTGGTGCGAAAGCAGCCGCTGCCAGTGCCGAGCCAGTACGACAAACACAAAGCCCACGATGACGCAGACTGCAAGCGCCACCCAAAAAATGTCCATCAAATCGCCTTTCCTCTGAGCCCCAAAATACACCAATTCGAAGCGTTCAGAGCCGACGGATTGTACTATCAAAACCAGAGCCTCACGACCCGGGCGCTGGCGCATACCGGCGGAAGCGGCAATCAAAGTTTTGCTTGGACGGCCCAGCGGGATGGGCCAAAATGATGGTTTGCCTCGCGGCGCACCCCACATCTCAGTCCGGCGGAGGATGAGTACTTGAAGATTACAGTTGTAGGCTCGGGCTACGTCGGCCTCGTCACCGGCGGATGCTTTGCCGAAATCGGCCACGACGTCGTCTCCACGGACAGCGATCTGAACAAGATCCGGACGCTGGAGGAAGGCAAGCTTCCGATTTTTGAGCCGGGACTCGACAAGGTGTTCGAGAAAAACCGGCGCGAATCGCGGCTGCATTTCGAAGCGGATGCGGCAAAAGCGGTCCGCGACGCGGAAGCGATTTTTATCTGTGTGGGGACGCCTCCGCTGCCCAATGGAGACGCCGATCTGAGCGCGATTGACAGTGTGGCCCGCGTGATCGCCTCAGAAACGCAAGGCGCCAAGCTCGTGGTGGAAAAAAGCACCGTGCCGGCGCAGACGGGACAGGGACTCAAGCGCGCGCTGGAAATTTACGGGCGGCGCAGAAACGCGAAATTCCTGGTGGCCTCGAATCCGGAATTCCTGCGGGAAGGCACGGCGGTCGGCGATTTTCTGCACCCGGACCGGATCGTTGTGGGCGTGGAGGATCGCGCAGCAGAACGGCAGCTTCACGAAATCTACCGGCCGGTTCTCGAGCAGAAATTCAATTGCCCGGTGCACAGCTCGAAGTGCCCGGCGTACGAACCGCCCGCGTGGATGGTGACGACAATCAACAGCGCGGAGTTAATCAAGCATGCGTCGAATTCGTTTCTGGCGCTGAAAATCTCCTACGCGAATCTGGTCGCGGACCTGGCGGAAAAACTGGGCGCTGACATCGAAGAGGTGCTGGAGGGAGTGGGAAAAGACGCGCGAATCGGAATGAGTTTCTTTCGCGCGGGGCTCGGCTTCGGTGGATTTTGCCTGCCAAAGGATTTGCAGGCATTCGTGCGGCTGGGCGAGCGCTGGGGCGTGGACTTCGCGCTGCTCAAGGAAGTGGAGAAGATCAATCAGGGACGCATCAGTCGAGTGGTGGAGAAAATTCGCAAGGCAGCGTGGGTGATCCGCGGCAAAAAAGTGGCCATGCTCGGGCTGGCATTCAAGGCAAACACGGACGACATCCGTTACGCGCCGGCAATCGAGCTGGTCGACCGGCTCACGACCGAGGGCGCGCTGGTCCGTTCGTACGATCCTGAAGCGCTCGGAAGAACGCGCGAGGTGCGTCCGCAATACGATCTGGCGTCCAGCGCGTATGAAGCCGCGGAAGGCGCCGATGTTCTGGTGATCGCGACGGAATGGCCTGAATTTCGAAAACTCGATTGGGCGCGCATCCGCGATACGATGGCGCGTCCGCTTATCATAGACGGACGAAACCTGCTGGTTCCGGCGGAGATGAAGGCGCTGGGATTCGAGTATCACGGAATCGGCCGGCACGAAGAAGAATCGTTGCAAGGCAGCCAGTAGCCTTCCCAGCTCGACGCGCCAGGAATTTCAACTCTTGGGCTGCGCTTCGGCAACCTTTTCCTGAAAATATTCGAGCGTAAGCCGCAGTCCCTCCGCGAGCGAAATCTTCGGCTCCCAATTCAGGACGCGGCGCGCCTTGGCGATATCGGGGCAGCGCTGCTTCGGATCGTCCTGAGGCAATGGCTTGAAAACGATTTCGGCCTTCGTTCCGGTCAGCTCGCGAATTTTTTCCGCGAATTCCAGGATGGTAATTTCCTGCGCATTGCCGATGTTGGTAGGCTCGTGCTCCTCAGAATCGAGAAGGCGCGTGATGCCTTCGACGAGATCGGAGACGTAGCAGAAGCTGCGCGTCTGTTTGCCGCTGCCATAGACCGTGATGGGCTTTCCCGTCAGCGCCTGATACAGAAAATTCGGAAGCGCGCGGCCGTCGTTGAGCCTCATGCGCGGTCCGTAGGTGTTGAAGATCCGGACGATGCGCGTGTCAACCTTGTGATAGCGGTGATAAGCCATGGCCATGGCTTCGGCGAAGCGCTTGGCTTCGTCATAAACGCCGCGCGGCCCAATTGGATTGACGTGGCCCCAGTAAGTCTCCGGCTGCGGCGAGACCTCAGGATCTCCATAGCACTCGGATGTCGAAGCCAACAGGAATTTCGCTTTCTTCGCCAGCGCGAGGCCCAGAGCGTTGTGCGTTCCGAGCGAGCCGACTTTCAGCGTTGGAATCGGAAGTTTCAGATAATCATCGGGGCTCGCCGGGGACGCAAAATGCAGAATGGCGTCGAGATGCTCGGAGATGTTGATGTAGCGCGTTACGTCATGCTGGATGAAGCGGAAGCGCGGATGCGAAGTCAGGTGAGCGATATTGGGCGCCGCACCGGTGACAAGATTGTCCATGCAGATGACGTCCCAGCCTCGTTCGATCAGCTTGTCGCAGAGATGCGAGCCAAGAAAACCCGCGCCACCGGTGATGAGTGCGCGCAATGGATGCCCTCCTCGAGAACTTACTGCGCCTGCGGTTTGGGCGATTCGGTGCGGTACGCCGTCGAGTGATCGTGGATGATGCGCCATCCGTCGGGCGTCTTCCGGAGTATCAGCGTGAACGCGCCCGAGGGGTTGTCCTTCTCGCGCTTCAAATGAAATTCGCCCAGAGCGTAGGCGTAATCGGGCGACAGCGCGTGGATTTCGAGGTTGCTGAAACTCAATTCGCCCCTGGCCTTCGCGTCGGGGTAATCGCGGCGATAACGCTCGAGGACCGCCGACCAGCCGCGCAATATCCCTCCGGCTCCGACAAATTCAGTTTGGTCCGATTTCAGATAGCCCTGCATGAAAGCATCGATATCGCCGCGATTCCACGCCGCAACTTGATCGTCGAGGACTTTGCGGATGTTATGCTCGTCCAGAGTCTCAAGGGCCGCCGGACGCGCGAAAGTTGAGCCTGCAACCAGTACGGCGAGCCCGAAACCCGCGAGCAGACAGCTCAGAATTCCCCGCATCTTATTCGCCTCCTCGCGAATATCACCTTTAATTTGAGTCGCTTACACAGCGTCTACGGCATCAAGCTCGGGTAACGGATCGTTGCCCGCGGTGCCGCCAAATTCGGCCGCCCGAAGGATACACCAGAAACAGTACCAGTGGGCCATTGTTGGGGACAGCCGCAAATTCCAAAATGGGGACGTCAAATGGTCTCAGCTCTCATATTCGTGATGTCCATGGCGGCCCTCCTCCAGTTCGGGCTGTTTGCGTGGCGCGCAGCATTTCTCTCCGTGGCCGCCAAACCGGTCTCTGAGCAGATTCTCGCGGCGCTTGGCGAGCAGTCGGAAGCTACCGGAGGCGTCGACTACCAGGCAGCCAGCGAGTGGCTGAAACTGAGCCCGAACCTCGATGGCGGAGACCGCAGCATGTGGTCCGTGCGAGCCTATTTCACGGCGCTGCGCGGAATTAGCGCAGTGATGCAGTCCGTGGCTCCGTCAAAGGCCGGGTGGTCGCAGCGCGAGATGAGCGCCTGCGCACGCTATATCGCGGTCGTGGCGGATGAGCGCCTGCAGCGCAATCGCCTCTGCATCGCCCAGATGCAATCCTTCTAACTCCGCCTGTTCCCTTTCAATCGGGTTGGATTCGCCGCAAGAAACTCAATACGCCCAGCGAAGGAGAACGGCGCCGGAAGTGTAGCCCGCGCCGACGGCCACGAGAAGAACGAGATCGCCCTTGCGCAAGCGTCCCTGCGCGAGCGCATCCATCAATCCCAGAGGAATCGTTCCCGCGGTGGTATTTCCGTAGCGGTCGATATTGATTAACACCTTCGAGTCGTCGACACCCAAACGCTCCTGCATGGCGCGGATGATGCGCAAATTGGCCTGGTGAGGCACAACGAGGGCGAGGTCGTCGCTTGTGTATCCGTTGCGATCGAGCAAGTGGGTCGCGAGCTCACACATCCGGCGGACGGCATACTTGAATACCTGCTGACCTTCCTGATGGACGTAATGCATGCGCTTTTCGACGGTGTTCTGCGTCGCGGGGTGCAAGGAGCCACCGGCCGGCATGTAGAGATTGCAGCCGCCTGAACCGTCGATATCGTGCGCGAAATCCAGGATTCCTTCGCCATCGCCATCGGAGGGCTCTACAAGCACGCAGCCTGCGCCGTCTCCGAAGAGAACGCAAGTGGCGCGGTCTTTGAAATCCAAAATCGAGGTCATCACGTCGGTGCCGATCACCAGAGCTTTTTTGTGGGAGCCCGCGCCGACGAACTGCGCGCCGACGGTCAAAGCGTAAGCAAAACCGGAGCACGCGGCCGAAAGGTCAAATCCCCAGGCGTTTTTGGCGCCGAGCCGGTCCTGAATCAGGCAGGCCGTCGCAGGGAACATCATATCGGGCGTAACCGAAGCGACGACGATGAGTTCGATTTCTTCGGGATTGAGATTCTTGGCTTCGAGAAGCCGGCGAGCGGCTTCTGCGCCGAGGTGGGAAGAGGCCACACCGGGGTCTGCATAGTGCCGCTCGCGGATACCCGTGCGCGTACGAATCCATTCGTCGTTCGTGTCCACGCGCTTTTCAAGATCGAAATTGGTGACGACGTTTGGCGGAACATAACCCGCGACGGCCGTAATTTTCGCAGCGATCGGCTTGCCCATTTACACTCCGCAAAATAGAAGGCGCGATTGTACGAAATCGCACTCCATTGCCGCAAGAAAAACGGCTTTTTGCCAGTTGAGCCGCCGGGATCCCGAATCAATCACGTGGATGTCGCGGGAAGGATTTCGTAGCGGTAGGAAATTGGGGCGGTCTGGCGAAGCATGGCGGCGACCGAACAATATTTCGTCTCGCTCAATTCGATGGTGTGGCGAACGGCCTGTTCATCGAGAGCGCCAAATAACCGATATACGACTTCGAGTCTGGTCCAGACCGCTGGAGGCTCAGCAGCCTTTTCGCCGGTGACGACGACTTCGAGCCGCTCAAGTTTCTGGCGTTTTTTGGCAAGAATCGTGACGACGTCCGTGGCCGTGCAAGATCCGAGAGCCGCGAGCAGAAGTTCCATCGGGCCGGGCGCGGAATTGCGCGCGCGATCCGCGTCAATCGGGATGGCATGGCCCGAAGGCATGTTGGCCAGGAATTGCTGCTGGTCCACCCATTTCACGGTCGCGGTTTGCATGAACGTCCTCCAAGCGAATTTTATACGGAGGCTCGGCGAAAAGGCGGCAGCGCACAGTCAGCGCGCGGGCGTATCGTGCCGCTCTTCGGCGAGTCGCGGTTCCGCAAGCGGCTCGGGCGGCTTTCGCATCATTTCGACGAACGACTCGACGAAAGCGGGATCGAACTGGGTACCCGCACAACGTTCGATTTCTGCGAGCGCTGCTTCGATAGTGCGCGGCTTCTTGTAAGCGCGTTCGGATGTAATGGTGTCAAAGGCATCGGCAATGGTGATGATGCGCGCGCCAACCGGGATTTTTTCGCCTTCGAGACAGTGGGGATAACCGGAGCCATCGAAAAATTCGTGATGGTGCCTGACCATTAACTGAATGCGGGCCATGGCCCGGAGCGGCTCGAGGAGGCGGGCGCCAAGTTCGGTATGGGACTTCATCGTCTCCCACTCGGCGGCCTCGAGCGGTCCTGATTTATTCAAGATCGCTTCGGGAATGCCGACTTTACCGACATCGTGGAGCAGCGCCGCGAGCCGAATCTCTTCGACGTCCGCCGGATTCAAGCGAAGACGCGCGGCGAGCGAGGCCGCATAATTCGAAACTTTCTGCGAGTGGCCGTGCGTGTACTGATCTTTCGCATCGACCGCGAGAGCGAGCGAAGTGACCGTCTCGATGACCGATGACGGCAGAAGCTGGACCGAATCGTCCCCATTTTCTTCGCCGAGCGAGCGCGTAAACTGTTCGATTCTCCGGCGAATCTCGTCGAACGCTTCGGGGCCGGTCGAGAACTGGCGCTTCAGGGCCACGCCCAAATAGGCTTCGAGGACATCCTGTTTCCAGCGCTTCGTCTTTCCTGGATCAAAATGCTCGGGCGTGGAAACGGCATTCCCGCCCTGGTGCTTCGAGAGATACATCGAGGAGTCGGCCACCTGAATTAATTCCTGGGGCGTCGAGCCATGCGCAGGGAAGCCGGCGATACCGAAGCTGCCGGTAATATTTTTGTCGCGCAGAAGCGGGTCAGAAGCCACCCAACCGCGAAGTTTGGAAGCGAGCTGACGGGCCTGGTCCACGGTCGTCTCCGGCATCAGGATGACAAATTCGTCGCCCCCGTAGCGCGCGACGACGTCCGAGCGCCGGCAGTTCTGCTCCAGGATATGCGCGACGCGCTGCAGGACCACATCGCCTTCCAAATGTCCGTAAAAGTCGTTTACGAATTTGAAGCGATCAAGATCCATCAACACCAAAACGAACTGCCGGTTCGCGCGCGCCGAGCGTTTCCACTCAGCTGAAAGCGCTTCCATCAGGAAGCGGTGCGTCTTGACGCCTGTGAGTCCGTCCGTGATCGCCTGCTCCTGTGCCTTCTGGAATGCTAGAGCATTATGCAAGGCTCCGGCAAATAGATCAGCAAGCGTTCGCAACAATTGCATATCTTCGTTGGTGAAGTCGCAAGGCACGGCCGATTCAACATAGAGAACGCCGAGGAGCTGGTCGGCGTAGAGAATCGGCAGCGCCGCCGCGCTGACGGTTCCAGGGAGCAGTGTGCGGAACGAACCAGGCCGTACTTCGCGCACAATTTCAGGCTGCCCGGTGCGCGCCACGTGCCCAACGAGCCCTTCGCCGATGGGAATGCGCCGGCCAATCGCGTCACGCCGCGAGCCGCCTTCCGCCTGCACGACGACTTCCCTTGCGGAATAGTCGATCTGCGCAATTCCCACGTGGTCGTAGCTTAGTCCCTTTTCCATTTCGGCGGCGATTTTGGAAAGCATTTCGTCGGGATTGAGAGTGGCGATCGCGTGACTTGAGATCGCGTTGACGAGGGAGAGATGGCGCGCCTTGCGCTGCTCCTCTTCAAACAGCCGCGCGTTTTCCATGGCGATGGACGCCTCGCTAGCCAGCACGCGGAGCATTTCCAAGTGGCCCTCGTCGAAAACGCGTTCGCGCGAGCTATGGACAGCCATGACGCCGATGGCGCGGTCATGCAGCACCAGAGGAACGCCGCAGAAACAGCCCATATTGTGAATGGGCTCGATGCCCAAGCGCTGCAACTGCGCGGCAACAGCGTCGCGCATCAAGATGGGCTGGTGATTGCGGACGATGTACTCGGTGAGATGATTCCCCGCGGGACGCTCGCCCTTGGGCATGCGTTCGTTGTCGTCAATCTCAAGCTGGAAGCGAACCATCACATCGCCCGGCTCGTAAAACGCGATGTAGAAGCTGCTGACGTCGAGGAGTCGGCTCATTTCCGAGTAAATTCGTTCGAAGAGAACATCCGTCTCGAGCGTGGAACTCAGAACTCGGCCGATTTCGTTGAGTAAATGCAATTCCTCGCTGCGGCGCGACGCCTGCTGCACCAGGTAGCTGTTCTCAACCGCCATTCCGATCTGATGGCCGAGGGCGAGAAGCAGCCGCAGCTCGGCCGCCGAGAACGTTCGCCGATCGGGGGTGCCGAGCAAGAGGACGCCGAACACCCGCTCCTTCGATTGCAGGCTGACGCCGACAACGGTGTGCAGTCCTTGCTCAAGCAACCCCATCCGAATTCTGCGAAAACCGGGTTCGCGTTCGAGCGCCTCCCAGTTGGCGCCGCGATCGAGATCGTGCAGTACCATGAGCCCGCCGAGACGCGACACCAGCTCGACGGTGAAATGGTCAAGCCGGTCCTGCCGCAGCACGGCGCAGAACGCGTCGTTCATCCCAGTGGCAACGACGGATGCGGGGCTATGCGCTTCACCGTAATTCAAGATCAGCGCGCCCGCAGGAATTCGCGCGACGTTCAGCACGCGCTCGAGCGCCTGCGACAGCATTTTGGGAATCTCTCCCCCCGTGAAGCTGGAGGTCGCTAGGTTCAAGCTAGAGAGCGCCAGCATATTTCGCTCGACGCGCCGCCGCTGTTCCTCGTAGACGCCCATGACCATCACGGCACCGGCGAAAGACTGCGGCACGAT
>DASPVY010000234.1:0-13577 GCA_035622115.1 Candidatus Acidiferrales bacterium | reverse complement strand
CCGCCCTGGGACGTGACGCATACGTGTGCTACTCTCGAATTACCGCAACTTGAGACCGGCTCCGGTGTTTTACTAGGAAGCGCGTTCTTTCCGAAGGAGAGTTTCTCCGATGTTGCAGGCAATGCTTCGAAGATGTTTCATCGGCGCCGGGTTCCACGCGGTTTGCGCGCTGGTCTTGACGGCGAGCGCCTACGCGCAAGCGCCGGCCCAGCCGTCCTCGCAGCCTCAATCACAGTCGCAGGGCGCATCGAGCGCCGCTACTGGAGAGACAGGCGCGAGCGGTACAAAAACGGCCAAGACCGGCAATTCCACTTCCGCGCGCCCGCTCACAAAATCCGAACAAAAGTCGGTCAACCGCGACAACCGCACCGCCACCAAGGACAATAAGGCCGCCAACAGCGAAATGAGCAAGGAGCATCACGCCGAAGCCGAGGACACCAGGAACGTCGCGAAGAAAGAGGCCAATACTGACGCACAGCGCGCGCAAGCCCAGGTCATGCGCAATGCAACGAAGACCGAGCGCAAGGACGTTAACGCCAACGCAAAAGCAGTGAACAAAGATCAGCGCGCTCTTTCCAAAACCAGTACGGTCAAGGCTCAAAAAGACGCGGCGAAGGCCAACCGCAGCCAGCACATCGATAACTCCAGCCTGCAAGACAAAAAGAAGCCGAATTAATCCGCCAGCCAAATTGCAGCCGCGCGCAGCCCGCTCGCCCCGGGCGCCGCTGCGCCGTTACGCCTCGATCTGTCCTTCCAGCACGCAAACTGCCGAGCCGCTCACGCGCGGCGTAAATCTTCCGCGATTCTCGTCGATCTGAACTTCGATTTCGCTCGGCCGCCCCATCTCCACGCCCTGCGTCACGCTCAATTTCTCGCCGGGGCGCAGCTTGTCGTGCGATACCAGATAGGCTCCCAGCGAGCCCGCTGCCGATCCGGTCGCCGGGTCCTCGATGAGCCCCCACGGCACCATGCCCCGCGCAAACGCCCGGCCTCGCCCTCCCAGCGCGAAGCAGTACGCCAGCGTCGCGCTCGATCCCAGCGCTTTCGCCAGCGCCGGAAGGTTCGGCTCGATGTTCCCGAGCGCCTTTCGCGACGCGAGCGGCACCATCAGATTGAAAATTCCCGTGGACACGGACTCAATCGGCAGCTCGCTCGAAAAATCGCTCGCCTTCAGCCCCAGCGCCGACGCCAGCACCGGCTTCGCAATCCGCGAAATCGAAAATCGCGCGGGCCGCTGCGTCATCGTCACTCGCACCGGCCGCCCGTCGCGAAATGAAAATTCCACCGGCAGAATTCCCGCGCCGGTTTCCTGCATCACGCGTACTTGCCCTTCCGACGCGGGCACTACTCCCAGCTGCGCGAGGAGAAACCACGTTCCGATCACCGGATGGCCCGCCAGCGGCAGTTCGCGCGTCGTCGTGAAGATTCGCAGCCGCGCCAGCGCCCGGTTGTTCGTTGGCTTCTGGATGAATACCGTCTCCGCCAGATTCATCTCTTTCGCGATGGCCTGCATGCGATCTTTCGCCAGGCCGTCGCCGTCGGTGATCACCGCCAGCGGATTTCCCGCGAAAGGTTTCGTCGTGAAAACGTCGAGTGTGTAAAGCCGCCGTTTCATGCTCCCAGCTTTCCGTCCGGTCTTTCGTCGAACATTCAGATCCGCTCTAATTCCGCCAGCGTTCGTTCGTTTCGCACGTTTCCGGTGTTCAGCGTCGTTTTCGGTTCCACCAGCACGATGTGAACTTCCTCATCCGCCACCGGCATGTGCTCCACGCCTCTCGGCACGATAATGAATTCCCCGGGTCCGGCAAATTCATCGCGGTCGCGAAATCGCATGCGCAGCCGTCCTTGCACCACCCAAAAGAGTTCGTCTTCGTTGTCGTGATGATGCCAGACGAATTCGCCCTTGAATTTCACCGCCTTGACGTACGTATCGTTCAACTCGCCGATAATTTTAGGGCTCCAATATTCCTTCACCTTTGAAAACTTCTCGTTCAAATTCACCGTATTCATCCTCGTGCATCTCCTTCACCCGCTTCGAGGCATGCTGCGCTTTCCTTTGCGGGCGATCGCTCAGAGTTGCTTGACGACGGATGCCACTTCGCTGAGCGCTTTCTTCGTAAATTCCGCGCTCGTGGTTTCCGAATACACTCGGAGCATCGGCTCGGTGCCCGAGGCTCGCAGCATCACCCATCCGATATCTCCGAGATAGAGTTTTATGCCGTCGAGATCTTCGCGCTTCGTCACCGGCCAATCCAGAATCCGCGCCATTTTTCCATTCGAATAGTGGCCGATCGCTTTTTCTTTCTGCCCCGGACGCAGCTCCAGATCCACTCGCCCGTAGTGGTGCTCGCCGAAATCCCGATGCAGCTGCGCGACGATTTCGCCCAGCCGTTTCCCGTGCCACGCCAGCACTTCCGCCAGCAGCAGCGCGCTCACGCTCGCGTCGCGCTCCGGAAGATACAGCTTGGTCCCGATCCCGCCGCTTTCTTCGCCGCCCAGCAGAATGTCGCTCTCGAGCATCCGGTCGCAGATGTATTTAAATCCGATCGGCGTTTCCCACACCTTGCGCTCGAAGCGCGCGGCGATCTTGTCGATCATCTTCGTTGTCGAAAAAGTTTTGGCGACGTCGCCCGAAATTTTTCTCGTCCCCGCCAGGTGCCAAAGGAGAATCGAGAAAATTTGGTGCGGCGTGACGAACGTGCCGTCGCGGTCGATCGCGCCGATGCGGTCTCCATCGCCGTCAAGCGCGAAGCCCGCATCGTAGCCGCCGTCCACCACGGCGCGCCGCAGCGCTTCCACGTGCGGCTCGATCGGCTCGGGGTTCACGCCGCCAAAAAGTGGATCGCGCGTCCCGCGAATTTCATCGCACGCCACTTGATTCCGCGCGAAGAGTTCGCGCAGGATTCCGCGCCCGGCGCCATGCATCGGGTCCACGACAAATCGGAATTTCGCCGCCCTCAGCCGGTCCCAATCCACCAGCTTGTCGAGCGTCTCGAGATAGGGAGTCCGCACGTCGAGCGAATGAATCAACTCGTTGCGCGGCGGAAGCGGCGGAACGCCCGCGCGCAACACGCTCTCGAGCTCCGCCTCAATTCGCGCCACAATCGCCGGCGACGCCGAGCTTCCATACGACGCCTTGTACTTCATTCCATTCCAGCGAAAGGGATTATGGCTCGCGGTAATCTGAATCGCGCCTGCCGCGCCGCGCAGCCGCACCAGCAGCGAAATGGCCGGCGTCGGCGCCGAATCGGCCGCCAGCCACACCGGCGTGCCGGTCATCGCGATGGTTTCGGCCGCCACGCGCGCAAACCGCTCTGAGCCGAATCGCGTATCGAATCCGACGAGAACTCCGTTGGCGGGCTGTTCCGAACGCACCACGTAGCGTGCGATCGCGTACGCAACTTTGCGCACGTTTTCGTACGTGAAATCTTCGGCGATCACGCCGCGCCAGCCGTCGGTTCCGAACTTGATTTGCGTCACGGTGGGTCAGTATACGTGATGTCAGCCGGGTGGAAAAACAGCCGCATTGGCTCGTGCCGCGTGGGCGAACGCTCGATCGGCGAACGTCGCCGGACCCCCGTCGTCACTCCCGTCGTCGCCGCAGGCAAGGACGAGGCATCTCTCTTCATCCCACTCGGCGCTTCTAAAGAAGCGCCTTGATCCCGCGTTCTTCCAACCACTTCACCACTTTTCCGACGTCCTGCGCGCGATCGCGCGGACAAATCAGCAGCGCATCATTCGTCTCGACCACCACCAGATCTTTCACGCCGATGGCGGCGACGAACTTCTTCGGGCTCCACAGAAAATTTCCTGTCGCATCCAGGGTAAACGAGGGGCCGGCCGAAACATTCCCGGCCGCGCGCCGCGCGAGCAGTTCATACACCGCGCTCCACGATCCAATGTCGCTCCATCCGACCTTCGCTGGTATCACGAAAACGCGCTTCGAACTTCCTTCGCGGGTGGCCCGCTCCATGATGGCGTAATCCACGGAAATATTTTCGAGCCGCGGATAAATTCGTCCCAGCTCGCGCGCGAAATGTCGCGTCCCAATCGAATCTGCCAGCTTTTCCAGCGCTGCGTGCGTTGCCGGCAAAAATTCCTTCAGGCAATTCAGAAAAGTCGAAACGCGCCAGAAAAACATTCCCGCATTCCAGTCATACTTGCGCGACTTCACGTAACGCCGCGCAACCTGCAGTTCGGGCTTCTCGGTGAATCTCTTCACGGCAAAAACCGGTTCGCCTCCGCGCCGCCCCGCCGCCGTGCCTCGCTCGATGTAGCCGTATCCGGTCTCCGGCCGCGTCGGTGGCACGCCGATCACCACGAGATTTCCCGGCGTTCGCGCCACTTCGAGCGCCGCGCGCACAATTTTTCTGTAGCGCGCCGCGTCGGCGATGTAGCTGTCCGCGGGCAGCACAGCCATCAGCGCGTCGCCGTGTTGCCGCGCCAGATGAAACGCCGCGAGCCCGATTGCCGCAGCCGTGTTGCGCCCGACGGGTTCTGAGAGAATGTGCGACGCATCCACCCGCGGCAATTGCGCGCGCACCGCCGCGGCTTGCTCGTCGTTCGTGACCACCCAAAGTTGGCGCGCTGGAAACAGCGGCGCCAGGCGCGAGGCGGTCTCGCGCAGCATGGTGTCGCGGCCGGTAATGTTCAGAAGTTGTTTCGGAGTCCGTTGGCGGCTGCGCGGCCAGAAGCGCGTTCCGCGTCCACCGGCCAGCAGAACTGCGCACGCCGGAAGTCGATCGCCGGCTTTCTTCAATTGTGCACCAGCCGCGCGCTTTGGCTTGCGTTCACGCCGCGTTCGGCAAGCCCGCGCGCAAAATCCTCGAGCGAGCTGGGCGGATAGGTGCGCAGAAGTTCGGTTCGGGCCTCCGCGGCGATGCGGTATTCGCCGAGCGCCGCCGGAACAAACCAGACTTGCGCCGGGCCGTACGGAATTTTCTCGCCGTTCGCTTCAATCGCGCCTCGCCCGGCGATCGTAATCAGCAAATCGAAATGATCGCGCGAAGTCTGCGCCGGAATCGCATTCGCAAACTCCCATTTTTCCGCCGCGAAATACCGGCATCCGGCCAGATGAGTTTCCGAAATCGCTCCGCGCTGAATTTTCACCGGCTCAATTTTCCCCCCGCGCTGTTCGCCGAATCGAATCACCTCCATCGCCTTGTCAATATGCAGCGCGCGGCTCTTTCCCTCCGCGTCGCGGCGGTTGTAGTCGTAGACGCGGTATGTCAGGTCCGATTGCTGCTGAATTTCGCAAAGAGTGAGCCCCGCGCCGATGGTATGCACCGTTCCCGCCGGAACGAAAATCGCATCTCCCGGGCGCAACGCGATTCGCTGCACGCTTTTTTCCGCCGTCCCTTCATGAATCGCGCGGTGAAACGCTTCCCGCGTCACTTCCGGCTTCAGCCCCACCAGAACTTCTCCGCCGGGCTCCGCGGCGATGCAATACCACATTTCCGTTTTGCCCTGCCCTCCCGCGGCCTTCTCGTGCCTCGCCGCGTATTCGTCGTCGGGATGCACTTGCACCGAAAGTTTCTCCGACGTGAAAATAAATTTAACCAGGATAGGAAACGCTGTTCCGCGCCGAATCGATTCCCCGGCCACTTCAATCGGCATTTTCTTCCAGGCCTCGCGCAGCGTCTCTCCCGCGAATGGCCCGTCGGCAAACCGGCATTTCTCGCCGGTCAGCCAGGCCTCCCCGATTTTCTGCGATAGATTTGTGCGTTCGGGAAAGAGCGGCGCGAGCGAATGCACGCCCCAGGGGCGCGCGTCGAAGATCGGCTCGAGCCGCGATGGGAGCAGTTTCACGAGCTTGCGCCGAAGAAATGCGCAATCCGCTTCAGGCCTTCGTCAATCCGCTCGATCGAGGTGGCGTACGAAATTCGCAGATGTCCCGGCGCGCCAAACGCATCGCCCGGAACCACGGCCACGTGCTCGCGCCCGAGCAGCGCCTGCGTCACTTCCACTGAATTGAGAATTTCTCCATTCCTCCCGACGCATTTCGGAAAGACGTAGAACGCGCCCTCCGGCGACGTGCATTCAATCCCGTCAATCGCTCGCAGCCCCGCCAGGATCCGTTCCCGCCTCCGCGCGTACTCGGCCAGCATCGTCGCGACCGAATCCATCGGCCCGCGCAGCGCCTCAACCGCTGCATATTGCGTGATCGAATTCACGTTCGAAATCGTCTGGCTCTGCAGCTTGATCATGGCCGCCGCCAGCGGCTCGGGCGTCAGCGTGTAGCCCGCGCGCCATCCCGTCATCGCGAATGTTTTCGAAAGCGAGCCGACGATGATCACGTGTTCCTTCGATCCCGGAATGCTGGCGATCGAAAATGGCTTCGCCTCGCCATACGTAAAATGCGAGTAGCACTCGTCTGAAAGCAGCCACACTTCATGCTTTTTGCAAACTTCCAGAATTCGCTCGAACTCGCCCCGCGGAATCACGGCGCCCGTCGGATTGTTCGGCGAATTGACGATCGCCACCCGCGTCCGTGGCGTGATCGCTTTCTCCAGCGCCGCCGCGCGCAAACAGAAATTGTCGCTCTCGCGCGTCTCGACAAAAACCGGCTTCCCGCCCGTAAATTTCACAATGTCCGGATAGCTCACCCAGTAGGGCGAAGCGATCACCACTTCGTCCCCCGCGTTCAGCAGCGAGCTCATCACGTTGAAGATTGCGATCTTGCCGCCCGCCGTAAAAACGGACTCGCGCGGCTCATACGACGATCCCAGATTTTTCGCGTGCCATTCGCACACGGCCTGGCGCAGCGGCGCGATTCCCGCGGTCGGCGTGTATTTTGTCTTGTTGTCATCGAGCGCGCGGATCGCGGCGCGCTTGATGTGCTCCGGTGTTGGAAAGTCCGGCTCGCCCGGGCCGAAGTCCACCACGTCCACGCCCGTCGCGCGCAATTTTTCCGCTTCCATCAGGACCGCCATCGTCGGCGAGACGGAAATTCGGTTGATTGCATCGGAAAGTCTCATGGCTTCAACGCGCGGTGCGGTCGACATGGTTTTCTGTTTCTCCTTTGCCCCTCAGTATAGTTTCCATCCTGCACGCGAATCAGCTCCCGAACGATGGTCAGGAGTTCGGAGCTTTTCATCCCGCATAAAGTCGCCCGAAAAATTGGGCTTTAGCTCCCGATGACAAGATTTGCTTTCGCGCTCCGGCGTCTGAGAGAGAAGCTCGTTCCGAATTACTGGAATTTCTTTTTCAGTCTTTGCTCAATCGCCGCCGGCACCAGCCCGCGCAGCGACCCGCCCAGCTGCGCGACTTCTCTCACCAGCCGCGAACTCAGGTAGCTGTACGCTTCGGCCGGCAGCATGAACACCGTCTCCACCTGCGGCTCAAGTTTCCGGTTCATCAGCGCCATCTGCAATTCATATTCGTAGTCCGACACCGCGCGAATCCCGCGCAGAATCACTCGCGCTTCTTTCTTCCTGGCATAGTCTGCAAGCAAACCGTGGAACGAGTCTACTTCCACATTGGCCCATGAGGCGGTTGTCTCGCGCAGCATCGCCAGCCGCTCTTCCAGCGGAAACATCGGTTCTTTGTCCTGGTTTCGCAGCACTGCCACGATCAGCTTGTGAAAAATTTTCGACCCGCGCTCGATCAAATCCAAATGCCCGTTCGTCACGGGGTCAAACGAGCCGGGATAGACCGCAATCACGGATTTCATTTTGCGCCGCTCGGGATTTTAACTCACATCTTCCAGCTTCGTGGCCGGGAATTCCGGCGCGAACTTCATTATGCCGAATTGCTTCCCCGTTTGACGGTAAGATGGAAGTGTCATCGGGGCGGGGAGTATGGTTATGGCCAGTCCTAAGCTGCTTAATTCTGCGCTGGTGCTTCTTGCAGCGCTCTGCTTTGTCGCGGCGCCGGCATTCGCATCCTCCGGGGCGCTCCGGTTGACATCGCTCGCCGTGCTCGCTTCCGTCCGCTTCAGCGCCCCGCAATCTTCGGCCCCTTCCAACGCGCAGGAAACGCATCCGGCTCACGCTCCCCGCTCGACATCCGCATTTGCGCCTCTCGAAAATTGGAAGGCTGCAGTCCTGGCCGGCGATTCCGCGTCGCTCTCCTCGATGTACGTCGCCGCCTCGGGCATATTCGCAAAAACGCCCCAGGGTACAAGCGACGATCCGCACGAAGAGCCCGCCTTCTGGTCTCGGTTTCATTCCCTGGGCCTCACCGCCATCGACGCCAAAGTTCTCGAAAGAACCACTCCTCAGGCCGGCGTCATCGTTCTGACCATGCGCGTCTACCTGACCTTCGGCTCCGGGCCCAAAGCCACCGAAATGTTCGTTTCGCTGGGCCAGGTTTGGGTGCAGAAAGACAACGCTTGGTACATCTTCGGCTCCCAGCGCGGCGATCCCGTGCCTCGTCCCATCCTCTCGCTTCCCGAGCCGGCGACCCCGAACACCAATCTCTATCCCGCGCCTGCCGAAGCTCCAAAAGACCTCGCCGCCGCTTTGGCTGCCGCCGCCCGCGACCACAAGAACGTCCTCGTCGTCTTCGGCGGCAATTGGTGCTTCGATTGCCACGTCCTCGATGCCGCCTTTCATTCTCCCAAGATCGCTCCGCTCGTCACCGCCAATTATCACGTCGTTCACATCAATATCGGTGACTACGACCACAACATGGATATCGGCGAGCGCTATAACGTCCCGCTCAAAAAGGGCGTTCCGGCCGTCGCCGTCCTCGATAGCAAGGGGAAACTCCTCACCAGCCAGCAGAATCGCGAATTCGAATCTGCCGTCAAAATCGGTCCTGCCGATGTCACCGCCTTCCTCGAGCGCTGGAAGCCCGGCAGCGCCAGCGCGAATTAGCCGGGCTCATTTCCCGCTTTGGCCTGTGTGGGGCCCGTCGTCCTGGATCGCGCACCCATGCGGCGATGGTTCATGTGGCGTCCGTCGTCATGGATTCCCGCGCATCACGCGGCGACGCACCGTGCGTGGCATCGATTTGAAATGTGGCGAGCGCGTGAGACGGACCGGGGCGAAATACGCGGCGGGATAACATGCCCGCGCCACTCATTTCCCGCTTTGGCCTGCCCCTTCGCCATTTGAGCCTCATTTTCCGCCATTCAGCCTCCCGAAATTGACATGCCCGACTAAAATGGTCGTTGTTTAACTCATTGGGTCAGCATGACTTGGGGGAACCGTAAGCCCTTGACTTCGACCTCTCTTCGGCGCTAGAATCTATTTGCGACCGATTCGGTCGTATATGGTCTTATGCTCAAGTTCTCGAAGAAAACGGACTACGGCCTCATCGCCCTGAAGCATCTTGCGATGCATGACGGCGAAGACTCTTTCAGCGCGTCCGATATTGCCGAGGCCTACGGTATCTCGGCTCCTTTGATGGCCAAAGTGCTCCAGAAATTGGCGCGCGGCGGCCTGGTGGCAGCGCGGCACGGCTCCAGCGGCGGCTATACGCTCGCTCGCGACCCTGGCCGGATCACGGCTCTTGACGCCATTCATGCCATCGAGGGGCCTTTGTTCATCACTTCCTGCGTGACGCACCGCGGGCAGTGCGATCAGACGCACACTTGCATCGTCCGGGAACCACTCCGGCGCGTGAATGACAGCATTCTCGATGTTCTCAACAAAGTCACGATTTCGCAGATGACCGACGAAGCTTCCGCATCCGAGGTTGTCGAGCTCAGAGTTTAGGGTCAGGAGAATAAAGATGGCACTGAAGACTCCCGTTTACATGGACAATCATGCGACCACGCCCGTCGATCCGCGCGTTCTCGATGCGATGATGCCTTTCTTCACCAACCGATTCGGTAATGCCGCCAGCCGCAACCATTCGTTTGGCTGGTCCGCCGAAGAGGCCGTCGAAAACGCTCGCGCGCAGGTTGCCAAGCTCATCAACGCGTCGCCCAAAGAGATCATCTTCACCAGCGGCGCCACCGAATCCAATAATCTCGCGATCAAGGGCGTCGCCGAGATGTACCGCGAAAAGGGCAACCACATCATCACCCAGGTCACCGAGCACAAAGCGGTCCTCGATACCTGCAAGCGGCTCGAGAAATATGGCTATGAGGTCACTTATCTCCCGGTCGGCAAGGACGGGCGCATCGACCTCGACGATCTTCGCCGCGCGATTACGCCCAAGACCGTCTTGATTTCGATCATGTACGCCAACAACGAAATCGGCGTCATTCAGCCCATCGAGGAAATTGGCAAGATTGCCAAGGAGAAGGGCATTTTCTTCCATGTGGATGGCGTGCAGGCCGCCGGGAAAATTCCCGTGGACGTCCAGCGCGATGGCATCGATCTGCTCTCGATTTCCGCGCACAAAATCTACGGTCCCAAGGGCGTTGGCGCTCTCTACGTTCGCCGCAAGAATCCCCGCGTTCAGCTTTCCGCGATTCTCGATGGCGGCGGCCACGAGCGCGGCATGCGCTCCGGCACGCTGAATGTTCCCGGAATCGTCGGCCTGGGGAAGGCCTGTGAGCTTTGCCAGCAGGAAATGGCGTCGGAATCGAAAAAGATGATCGCGCTGCGCGATCGCCTGAAGAACGCCATCATGTCGCAGCTCGATGAGTGCTACATCAATGGCTCGATGGAGCATCACCTGCCGAACAACATCAATATCAGCTTTGCGTTCGTCGAAGGCGAATCGCTCTTGATGGGCATCAACGACGTGGCCGTCTCCAGCGGCTCGGCTTGCACTTCGGCCACTCTGGAACCCAGCTACGTTCTGAAAGCACTCGGCGTCGGCGAGGATTTGGCCCACACTTCCATCCGTTTTGGCCTCGGCCGCTTCAATACGGAAGAGGAAGTCGATTATGTTGTGTCGCGCGTCGTCGAAACCGTGAATCGTTTGCGCGAGCTTTCGCCGCTCTACGAAATGGCGAAAGAAGGCGTGGATCTCAGCAAGATGAAATGGACCGCGGCGGCCGAGTAACGCCCTCGGCTGCGACTGAATCTAATTTGGTAGAGATCAACAGGGATCAAACGCACTCGAAGACAAGGAGCACGAAATGTCCTACTCGGATAAAGTGATCGATCATTACAACAATCCTCGCAACGTGGGCTCGCTCGACAAGAAAGATCCCAACGTCGGCACTGGATTGGTCGGCGCGCCGGAATGCGGCGACGTCATGAAGCTGCAGATGAAGGTGAACCCGGACACTCGAGTCATCGAGGAAGCCAAGTTCAAGACCTTCGGCTGCGGCTCGGCCATTGCCAGCTCTTCGCTGGCCACCGAATGGGTCAAGGGCAAGACCGTCGAAGAGGCGTTGGCCATCAAGAATACGGACATCGTCCGCGAACTGGCTCTGCCCCCGGTGAAGATTCACTGTTCGGTCCTCGCGGAAGACGCCATCAAGGCCGCTCTTTCCGATTGGAAGACCAAGCAGGGCGAGGCCGTGAAGCCGGAAGAAGCCAAGTCGGCGCACTAAGTCTGGACCGCGCCGCTCGTCGCTGGGGTTGAATCGCAGCGGCTCAATGTCGTTCGCCGGTTCGCGCACCGCTCAGCGCATTCTGGCGCAGGCTTCATTTATTGGACGACCATGATTCATTTGACGGAAAAAGCGGCGGGAAAAATCCGCGAACTGCTCGCCAAGGAAGGCGTGCCGGCTGAAACCGGCGGGCTTCGCGTGGGAGTGCAGGGGGGCGGTTGCTCGGGCCTGACGTACGCCATGCGCCTCGACACCGTGGCGCGCGACCGCGACAAGGTCATCGAAGAAAATGGCGCGCGCATTTTCGTCGACCCGAAAAGCTTCCTCTACCTCAACGACACTACCCTCGACTATCACGAGGACCTGATGCGTCAAGGCTTCGTGTTTCAGAATCCGCACGCCACTCGTAGTTGTGGCTGCGGCAGTTCGTTCACAGCTTAGCTGTCTTTAGCAGCAGGCCCGCGGCCGCTGCGCGCCATCCGCTGCTGCGATTTGGGCTTTTTTGAGAGCCGAAGCGTGCTCTCGCTCCAGCCAATCCCCGGAGAAACACGATTTTCGGCGGCAAAGAGACTGAGGATGAGTGTGACGCAAGCACGCACGGAATCGCCGGCGGAGACGTCCTGCTGGAGCTGCAAGTCGGCCACCGCCGGCGGACATTTCTGCCAATCTTGCGGCAAAATTCAGCCGCTTCCGCGCGGCACCAGCTACTTCGTTTTTTTCGGTCTTCCGGAAAAGCTGCAGATCGATCCCGATGAGCTGGAACGCCAGTTCCACAAGTTGAGCTGGAAGCTGCATCCGGATAATTTCACGCGCGCGAGCGAATTCGAGCGCAATCTTTCACTCGAGCGCTCGTCGGAATTGAACGACGCCTACCGCGCTCTGCGTGATCCTCTGGCCCGCGTCGAATATCTTCTGGCCCACGCCGGCATGCGCAAAGAAGGCGCGGCCAAGCAGCAGGCCCCGCCCGAATTGCTCGAAGAGGTCTTCGAGCTGAACGAAGCGCTCGATGAGCTGCGCGAGGCCCGCGCCGGCGGCGAAGATTTGGCCGGCCTTCGCGATCGCTTGCTCGCGGCGCAATCGGACTTTCAGGAAAAACTCGAGGAAGTGGACGCGGAACTCGATAAGACTCGAGCGGACTGGGATGCCTCGCTCGCGGCGGGCGCTGATCGCGCCGCGCGCGAGAAACTAATGGCGCGCATGAATGAAATCTTGAATCGCCGCTCCTACATTCGCAACCTCGTTGCCAACGTGCAAAAGGAGCTGGAAGTGTCGTGACCCGTCGCGGGTCGCGACGCCGAACGCAGGGAGAAAATCACGGAATGGGTCGCATAGTCGGAATTGATCTCGGAACAACTTATAGCCTGGTGGCCTACATGGATCATGGCGCGGGCCACCCGCGGTGCATTGTCGGCCCCTACGGCTCGACGCTCTGCCCTTCGATCGTTAGCGTCGATGCGGACGGCACGGTCATCGCGGGCGAAGCCGCTCGCCGCCGCTTGCTCACGCAGCCCGATCGCACCATCTATTCCGTCAAGCGCCTCATGGGCCGGTCGGTTGCCGACGTGCAGGAAACGCTGCACCATTTTCCTTTCCGCATCGAGCCGTCTGGCGGCAACGTGATTCGCGTGCGCCTGGGCGAAAAAGTTTTCACGCCTCCTGAAATCTCCGCCTTCATCCTCCGCGAACTGAAATCCTGGGCCGAAAATTATTTCCAGGAGCCGGTGGACCGCGCCGTCATCACGGTTCCGGCGTATTTCAATGACGCCCAGCGCCAGGCCACCAAAGATGCCGGCCGCATTGCCGGCCTCGAAGTTCTGCGCCTCGTCAACGAGCCTACCGCCGCCGCCCTGGCTTACGGCTTGCACAAACAAAAGCGCGGCCGCGTCGCCGTCTACGATTTCGGCGGCGGTACTTTCGATATTTCCATTCTCAAGCTCATTTCCACCGATGAGGGCGACATCTATCAGGTGCTTTCCACCAACGGCGACACCTATCTCGGCGGCGACGATATCGACAACATTCTGATCTCCGTCGCTCGTCGCGAAATCCAGCGCGACCTCGGCTTGGATTTGAGCGCGCATCCCGGTTGCCTCCAGGATTTGCGCAAGGCGCTTATCCTCGCCAAGCATCAGTTGTCGTCCCACGAAAAAGCTCAAGTTCACGTTCCGCTCGCCGG
>DASPVY010000233.1:0-2561 GCA_035622115.1 Candidatus Acidiferrales bacterium | reverse complement strand
GCGGAAAAATGCGCGCTGCGGCCAGTCGTTCTTGCGAGGATCAACGAAGATGGCAAGGAAAACGAGAAATGTGCAAATGACGAAGAAATGAATGCCGCTGGCCGCCCACAGAATCGCCGACCGCACGGCAAGATACGAACTTCTCATGCGAAGACGTCCAGCGCGCCCGGAAGAACCTCGATTTTTCTGAGATCCAGTTCGAGATCTTCGCCATCGATCATAACGTTTACAGGCCCATCCAGCAGGAATTCGACCTCGCGAACGGCCGCGCGCGAAGCGAGCGGATGATTGATGTGCGTGCCGTCAAACAATGTGGGGAAATTTTTCAAAAGACCGAGTCGTCCAATCGGGCCCCAGCGTACATACTCGAGCAGCCCGTCGTCCGCGGCGGCTTTAGGCGCGATCATCATTTTCCCGCCGGTGAAACGGCTGTTGTTGAAGGAAAGAAAAAGGCAACGACGCCGATCGACTCCTGACGCGGAATCGAGGCGATGAGGAAACGCGCGACGCTTGAGCTGAGCAAGGCGCACCAGGACGCCGAGAATGTAACCTGCCTCACCGAGTCCTTTGAAATTTCTGTTCGTGGTGGTAGCGACATCGGCTGGGAAACCGAGGGTGAGAAGATTAATGTAATAAATTTCGCCGGCGGCATGTGACAGGCGCATGACGTCGCAGCGGTGACGCGTGCCCGAAACGATGGCGCTTGCCGCGGCAGAAGCTCCGTTGGACGTGAAATCTTTTAGAAACGAATTGCCCGTGCCCAGCGGCAGAAATCCAATTGCCGGCCGCTCGCCCGCGAGAGCTTCGGGAAAGAGCCCGTTGACTATTTCGTAGGACGTGCCGTCGCCGCCGACGGCGATGAAGTTTCGCATGCCTTGCCGGTAACATTCGCGTGCAATTTGCGTCGCGTCTCCTTGCGCGGAAGTCGCTTTGACTTCAATCTCCACGCCCTGCCGGCGCAAGTCATCGAGGGCTGCTCGTGCAAGTTTTCCGCAACGCCTGCCTCCGGCTGCCGGATTCACGATGGCGAGGAATCGTTCGCTCATATAGGAATAATGGCGCTTCGTTCGAGCGCCTGCCGGATTTCTTCGGCCAGCACGCTGCGTTTGATCTTGAGCGCCGCGGTGCGCGGAAAGTCGCGCTCCCACGGAACGATGCCGCTGATTCGTTTATAATTCAGCAAGCGGCGATTTCGTTCGGCAATCTGCGCGCGCAGCGCCTCACCGATCGTCTGGCCGGAATCCGGGTGCACCACGATGACAAGCTGCTCACCGATCATTGTCCGCTGCGGCCAGAGATAATTCGCGGCGAACACGCAGAACTCTTTGGCGCCAATTCCCTCGAAGACATTTTCGATATCTTCCGGATAAATATTCTTACCTTCTTCGGTGACGATCATGTTTTTCTTGCGGCCCAAAAGCTGCAAGTGGCCGGTCGCATCCACTCGGCCCAGATCGCCGGTCATCAACCAGCCATCGACGAGCACTTCAGCCGTCATTTCCGGATCGTCAAGATAGTGCGACATCACCGTTTTCCCACGCGCAGCGACTTCGCCGATTCCTTCGGCGTCTGGCGCGACGATTTTTACTTCCATGCCGGGCAGCGGCTTGCCAACGGTGTCCGCGCGAAACGGCTTCAGGTCGTTGAGGGTGATCACGGTGCTGGCTTCGGTGCATCCATATCCATTCGCGACGGCAATTCCGAGATCGTAGAAAAATTGGAGCGTGGAGGGCTCGGTGAAGGCTCCGCCGGTGAAAAGCGCGCGCAATTGGCCGCCGAAGGCCTTGTGGACGTCGCGCAACAGCGCGCGACTCAAACCCAGCCGCGGCTTTCCCCGCGTCAGCGTGCGATTGAGGCGAATGAGAGCTTCGAGCGCTCCGCGTTTTCGCGCCGGCAATTCGTCGAAGCGTTGCCGCAAGCCTCGTTCGAGATTCTTCAGAACCATCGGGACGAGACTCATGTAGGTGATTTTGTAACGTGTGAAGGCATCTCGAACGTATTCCGGCCGCAGCGTCCGCAAATGCACGACAGTCGCCCCACACGTGAACGGACCGACGAAGCCGACCATGAAATCGACCGCATGGTTCGTCGGCAAAATGCTCAAATAGCGCACACCGGGCCAGAAAGGATAGAGCGCGGTGAGCGCGATGCACTGTTCGAGATAATTTTCGTGCGTGAGAACGCAGCCTTTCGGACGGCCGCCCGTTCCGGATGAATACACGACGCACGCAGGATCGCGCCTCTCACGCATGATGAATTGCGGCTCGCTCGTGTCTTTGCAATCCTCCCAACGCAACGCTCCGAAAAGTTCCGCGCCCGGAAACGCCTCGGTTACCAAGACATGCTTGACATGCAAATTTGAAAATTGTGGCGATTGCGCGATCGCGCGCCAGAGATGATCTTCGACGATAAGCGCGTCAGCGTGAGAGTGCTCGAGCAACTGCAATTGCTCCGGCGGCGTCAGCTTGCAATCGAGCGGCACCAGCACGCCGCCACAGTAAAAAATCGCGTACGCTGCAATCAGCCACTTGGACTGATTGGTCATGATGATCGACGCGCGG
>DASPVY010000232.1:0-6111 GCA_035622115.1 Candidatus Acidiferrales bacterium | reverse complement strand
TGGATGAACGCGAGCGAGAAAGTGAAGTACCTGAACGCGTACGTAACCGGTCTCGGTGCGTCGAAGCGCGTGGTCGTTTGGGACACGACGATCCAAAAGATGTCGAATCCACAGATTCTCTACGTTTTCGGTCACGAAATGGGCCATTACGTTCTCGGTCATGTCTGGAAAGGAGTCGCGCTCTCGGCGCTCTCGAGCCTGCTGTTGTTTTATCTTGTGTATCGCTTGGCGGCTTCGGCACTTGCACGAAACGGCGCAGCGTGGCGGATTCGCGGGCCGGATGATTTGGCGGCGCTGCCTTTGTTCGCGGCTTGCTTGCTGGCATTACTTTTCATCGGCACGCCGGTTTCGAGCGGAATATCGCGATACTTCGAGCACCAGGCCGATCAGTATGGCCTCGAAGTCACTCACGGGATCACGCCCGGCTCAGGCCAGATCGCGGCGCAATCGTTTCAAATTCTCGGGGAAATCGATATGGAAGATCCTGCACCGGACCGCCTCGAAATCTGGTGGTTCTACGATCATCCCTGGATCGGAGACCGCATTCAATTCGCGCTCTCCTACGATCCGTGGTCAAAAGGCGAATCGCCCGAATTCGTGAAGTAGCGGCGACTGCCACAAAAAAATCCTGCGCGCGTATCTCTCGTAGCTTTCAAGCTCACCGCGCTTGCAGCGTCATGGGAATTCCGCGATGCGCGCGCAAGGTGATCAGCGGCTCGGGCGCAATCTGCTTTCCCTTTGGTTCCACGAATCGAAACCGCTGCGCCAGTGTGGCCATCACCAGCACGGCTTCCATCATCGCGAAGGCCTGCCCGATGCAACGCCTGGGGCCGCCGCCGAAGGGAAAGTACGCGTAGGGCGGAAGCCGGTCCGCCAGGCCAGTGAGCCAGCGCTCGGGCCGAAATTCTTCCGGCGCGTCGAAATAGCGCGGATCGCGGTGCATCAGCCACTGCGACAGCAAGACGGTCGTATTCACCGGAAATGAGTAACCGCCCAATTCGATCGGTTCGAGCGATGTTCGTTGGATGATGTACGCGGCAGGGTAAAGCCGGAGCACCTCTCGAATCACGGCATCAAGATAGCGCAGCCGCGGCAAATCGTCGGGCGATGGCGCGCGGCCGCCGAGAACGGAACGCAATTCCTCGATGAGTTGCTGCTCGACGGAAGGATTCTGGGCGAGAAGATGCCACGCCCAACCGAGAGTGACCGCGGTGGTCTCGTGTCCGGCGATGAAAAGCGTCATGACTTCGTCGCGCAATTGCTTTGACGACATTTGGCTGCCGTCTTCATCCATGGCGTTTATCAGCAGCGAAAGCACATCGTCGGCGGCAGGCTCGCCGGCCGCGCGACTTCGCCGGCGATCTTCGATGATCCCGTAGACCAGCGAATCGAGATAGGCATAAGCGCGATCCGCGCGGCGATTCGAAGGAAACGGCCATTTCATCGAGAGCTTGATAGGCGAGCGCAGCCTCTTAACCTGATACCTCATTAGAAGCGTCACGGCCTTTCCCACGTGGCCGGCTTCCTGCGTGAATTCCGTTCCGAAAAGCGTTTTCACGGCGATGATGAGCGTGAGCGCCATCATCTCTTCCGCGAGGTCGCGCACGTCCCCCTCGCGCCAGTTCCTGATGTGTTCCTGCGCTTGCGCGATCATCGTCTGCGCGTACTCCGCAATGCGCTGCCGGTGAAATGCAGGCTGCGCCAAACGCCGCTGCCGCCGCCACAACTCGCCCTCGCTGGTCAGCAATCCTTCGCCGAGAAGCCGCTTGGCCGCGCCTTTGATCCCCGGGCCTTTGTCGAATTTCTGCGGCATCCGCACAAGGATGTCCTCGATCAAGCCGGGATGATTGATGAGGATGCGGTCTTGCAGGAGCAACGGAAGATGCACGATATCTCCGTATTGCTGCGCCATCTGCGCGAGCAGTCCCAGCGTGTCGCGTCGCAATTGCAGCGCGACGCCCAGAAAGGGCAGTCCTCGCGGGCCTGGCGGCAATCCGCGGTGATTCACAGCCATTCGCGAAGCCTTCTCGGGTGCGGCGTCCACTTCCATCGGTTAGTGTTCCCGAATAAGTCTATCCTCATCTCGCATCCCGCCGCGCATCATTGCATCTAACCTGCATGACCCTGGGTTTGCCAATGCGGGAGCATCCGCTAAGATATCAGTTCGCGCAGGGGGAGTTAGCAACTCCCGAACCGGGCGATCTAGGAGCGTTGGTGGAAAGCGAACGGCCGGACTGGCTATCGGAAGTGGAGGGCGTTCTTGAAACGCTCAACCAGGGCGTTGTCATCGCCGATGACTGCCACCGGATGATTCATGCCAACGACGTGTTTCTGGAAATGACAGGCCGGCGGATGGACGAACTCCTGGGCCGCACTTCCACGGAAATGTTCCCTCCAGAAGACTTGCCCATTCTCGCCGGACACATCGCCATGGGCGACAGCACCGGGCGAAATCGCTTCGAATTTTATTTGCCGCTACGCGATGGGTCGCGTCTGCCCGTAGTAGTGAGCGCCAAGCGCGTTGAGGATCCCGACGGCCGCGAATTTGCGATTATCACTTTCACGGACATCACCGAACAGAAGCGTGCGGAGAACAAACTCCGCGATGCCAACACGCTGCTGGAAACAAGGCAGCGCGAAATTGATGAAGAGCTGGTGCTGGCGTCGCGGGTGCAGCAAAGTCTCGCGCCGAAAAGCCTGCATTGGGGCGATCTGACCGTCGAAGCGCACTATCAACCCGTGCGCACGATTGGCGGAGATTTCGGCCTGGTGATCCCGAGCGATACCGGCTACCTGAATCTGCTGGTGTGCGATGTTTCCGGCCACGGCATCAGCTCCGCGCTGGTGGCCAATCGGATCTACACGGAAACGATGTCGCAGATCGAGCAGGGTACCGGCCTGGCCTCGATGCTTCGCCATTTGAATCATTTCGTCATCCACAATATCGGCAGCTCGGTCTTTTTTTTCACACTCGCGGCCGCGCGAATCAACAGCTCCGATCGCTTGCTGGAGTTTGTCGGCGCCGGCCATCCGCCCGCGTTTGTGGTCCGGCCCGGCGAAAAACCGCGACACCTGGAATCCAGGAGCCTGGTTCTCGGTTTTCTGGAGGACGCGATCAGCGGCGAAGCCGCAATCGAGGTTCCGCTGCAGGCCGGGGATCGCGTGATGCTTTACACCGACGGATTGACCGACAATTTCAATTCGAACCACGACATGCTCGGCGTGGATGGCCTTGCGGAGATCGTCCATCAAGCCTCCGCGCTTCCGCTTCCGGAAATGAAGCAGAATATCCTCGACCGCGTCAGCGAATACCGCGAGGGCCCTTCTCAAGACGACGTGTCGCTCGTTCTTGCCGAAGTCTCCTGAACCGGTTCGTGGTAGATTCCCCGCTTCCTTATGGCCAGCCTTGAATTCGAGCAGCGCATTGCAGCGCCGCCTGCCCTAGTTTCGGCGTTCTTCGTGCCGCAGCGCATGGCCTACTGGTATGGCGCGGAGATGAATTGCGAGCTCGAAGTGCTCGGCGGGGGCTCGGATTTTGCCGTGGGGCAGAAAATTCGCATCACGGGCAAGCTGGGCGCGCGCGAAATTTCCCTCACCGCCGTGGTGGAGAAATTTGAGTTCGGCCGGATTCTCGAATGGAAGTTTCAGGATGCCTACGGAGTGAAAGGCACTCAGGCGTGGACGATCGTGGCGGCGGGAGACGCTACTCTGGTGCGAATGCGCGACGCGTACGAAATGCCCGGAGCGTTCGCGCGCATGTTCGATCGGCTATTCACGCGCCACGCTGTTGCGCGCCGCGCCCGCGAATGGCTCGCCCATCTTCAACGCCTCGCGGAGAGGCGCTGACCGGTTCACTCGACCACCACGCGCAGAAACTTCTTCTTTCCTGCGCGCAACAAAAATTCTCCAGGCTGTGAGAGGTCAATCTGTTTTTGAACGTCGTCGACACGCGACGCGTCGATTTCCACTCCGCCTTGCTTGATGAGCCGCTCGGCTTCGCTGCGCGACGTCGCCAGGTTCCATTCTACGAGCAGCGCAGACAAGCGCCTCGATTCAGAACGGTGCAACCGTTTCACCGCGACGTCCTGTGGCGCCTGGCGCTCGCGGAACACCCGACGAAATTCATCGGCCGCCTTGCGGGCGGCCTCCTCGCCGTGAAAACCGGCGATGATGTTGTGCGCCAGCTGCATCTTCGCGTCCATCGGATGAAGCGTTCCCGCCTGGACCTCTTCTTTTAGCCGTAGAATCGCGCGCTCCGAAAAATCCGTCAGCAATTCGTAGTACGACCACATCAGCTCGTCCGAAATGGACATCAGCTTCCCGAACATTTCCTGCGGCGATTCCGTGATTCCGACGTAGTTGCCCAGGCTCTTCGACATTTTCCGTTCGCCATCGAGCCCCACCAGGATCGGCATGGTCATAATGACCTGCGGAGACAATCCGTACTCCCGCTGGATTTCGCGGTGGACCAGGAGATTAAATTTCTGCTCGGTGGCGCCGAGCTCAATGTCGGATTTCAGTGCAACCGCGTCGTAGGCAGTCAGGAGCGGATATAGCAGCTCGTGGACCGAAATGGGGTGATTGGCTTCCAGGCGGCTGCGGAAATCCTCGCGCTCAAGCATCCGCGCGAGGCGGTAGTGCGCGCAGAGCTGGACAACTTGCTGGCTGGTGAGCTTGCCGAGCCACTCATTGTTGTAGCGCACCTCGGTCTCATTCTTGTCCAGAATCTTGAATACCTGCTGAAGATAAGTTTCCGAATTTTGCATCACCTGCTCGCGGGTGAGTGGAGGCCGCGTCTCGGATTGCCCGGTGGGATCGCCGATCATTGCCGAAAAATCGCCGATCAGAAAAATGGCGGTGTGGCCCATATCCTGAAATTGCTTGAGTTTTCGGAGCACAACGGTGTGACCGAGATGAAGGTCCGGCGCCGTGGGATCGACCCCGAGATACACGCGCAACGGCGTGCCGGTTTTCAGCGACTGCGCGAGCTTGGCTTTCAGCTCATCTTCGGGAATGACCTCGGCCAGTCCTTTGCGAAGGTAGGCGAGCTGCTCTTCGACTGGCTTGAACTTCGCTGGCGCCATTTCTAATCTGTCTCCGGTTGAATCAGAACGCGGCGGCCTTTCACGCGATAGCGGCCTTCGAGCACGATGCGCACGGCTTCGGAATAGATGCGATGCTCTTCGCGCAAGATGCGCTCGGAGAGCGTTTCTTCGGTGTCGTCGTCGCGAACGGCCACGCCCGCCTGCAGCACGATCGGTCCGGCATCCAGGCTTTCGTCCACAAAATGCACCGTGCAGCCCGCGAACTTCACGCCGTGCTCGAGCGCCTGCCGCTGCGCCTCGAGGCCCGGAAACGCCGGCAAGAGCGAGGGATGAATGTTCAGGATGCGGCTGGGAAACGAGGCGATGAAAAACGGTGAGAGGAGCCGCATGTACCCCGCAAGGCATACCAGATCCACTTTTGCCTCGGCGAGCGCGGCGGCTACTTGCCGGTCGTAGACTTCGCGCTCCAAGCCTTTTGACGGAATCACCTTTGCCGGAATGCCCCGCGCCTGCGCCTTCTCAATTCCCGGCGCGCCCAAGCGGTTGCTGACAACGATCGCGATTTCGGCATTTGGAATCCGGCCGCTCTTCACGCTGTCCGCGAGCGCCTCGAAATTTGAGCCGCGGCCCGACAAGAGCACGCCGATGCGCTTCTTCATAGCCGGAGAAAGTTAGCACAATTCGAATACCCGGCGAAGTTGCGCTGATGCCGCGGCGTAGATTCGGCTGAATGCTACACGTCTAAATGAGGGATTCGATTCTGCGATCCGGTAGGAACCACATCAGTGCGATGGCCACGTACAGAACAATCGCGATCCAGGGGCGCACGAACGCCAGCGGAATCGCCGCCACATAAGTTGCCAACGACAGCTTGCCCTTCGCTTCGTTTCCGACTGCGCGAGCAAGTTTCGAATTCGCTCCGTTATAGGCGATGAGCGCTTTTTCAAGAAACAGGTATGCGATTGCGGACATGACCATCACTGCTCCGTAAGATGCGGTCGGCGTGGGAGCAAAGTGCGTATCGTCCATCCAGCGAATGACGAATGGGACGAGCGAAAGCCAGAAC
>DASPVY010000231.1:0-11486 GCA_035622115.1 Candidatus Acidiferrales bacterium | reverse complement strand
CGATGAGCTTTCGAGACCGAATGGAATGGATGGGGCGGATTGCGCTGCTGCTTTTTGCGCTGGCGTCGGCTGCGTTTCTGAGCGCGATCACCGCCATGCGTCTGGCGATTCAGGGACGTGAAGTCGTGATGCCCGACGTATCTGGTAAAAAACTCACCGACGCACAGAACACTTTGAGGGACCGTGGGCTGAGCATCAAAGTCGAGGATCGCATTTACAGTGTCCAGCCCGTGGGCGCAGTGGTGCGGCAGAGCCCACCGCCGGGAATGCGGGTGAAAGTAGGACAGTGGGCCCATGTGGTGCTGAGCCTCGGGCCGCAGGAAACGACCATTCCGGATCTGGAGGCAAAGAGCATTCGAGCGGACCGAATCGTATTGCTGCGGAGCGGACTGCAGTTGGGCGAGGTGTCGAGCGCGTATTTCGATGACGAGCCTTCCGATACCGTGGTGATGCAGGACCCGGCAGCCAGTTCGAAGAATGCGCAGAGTTCGCGGGTGGATTTGCTGCTGTCGCTTGGAGCGCGACCCGAATCGTACGTTATGCCGGATTTGCAAGGACTGCCGCTTGCGGAAGCGCAGGCGCGGCTGGCGTCGGGCGGCTTAAAGCTGGCAAAACTGGATGTTAGTCCATTTGCGAACCTGGGGCACGGCATTGTGGCCGGACAGTCGCCTCTGCCAGGCTCTCGCGTGGACGCCGACACTCATCTTGAGCTTCAAGTAGCGGAATAAGCCCAGCCCTCTCTCGCTTCGTTCGAAATCCCCCAAAAGCCACCGGGCGCACATCGCGCTGTGTTAACATTTCCGGGGTCATGCGCCATCACATCGAAATCGCGCCATCAATTCTGGCTGCCGACCTCGCAAATCTTGCGAGCGAAGTCCGCAAAGTTGAGCAGGCAGGCGCGCAGGTTGTGCACTTCGACGTCATGGACGGCCATTTCGTGCCGAACATTTCGATCGGAGTGCCGATGCTCGAATCGTTGCGCAAGGCAACCAGTTTGACCATCGATGTGCATCTCATGATCGAACGCCCGGGGGAGTACATCGACGCTTTTGCGAGGGCGGGTGCTGACCGAATACTCGTCCATCAGGAAGCTACGGTGCACCTCGATCGCGTCCTGGCACAGATACGTGATCTGAAGGTTGAGAATGGCGCCGTCATTAATCCCGCCACACCAGTGGCGACGCTGATCGAAGTGCTGGACCGAGTGGACACGGTGCTGGTGATGTCCGTGAATCCCGGGTTCGGGGGACAGTCCTTCATCCCCGGCGCGTTCGCCAAAATTCGTGAGCTAAAAGAGTTGCGCTCACGATACAATTACGCGTTCCGCATCGAGGTAGACGGCGGCGTGGGGCCTGCGAACGTGGCCGAGTTGGTACGCGCAGGGGCAGAAACGCTAGTGGCCGGCACTTCGATTTTTCATACGCCCGATCCCAGCGAGGCGTTCCGCCAGATGCGAAGTCTGGCGCATGAACCTTTGACACAGAGGGTGTAATGGAAACGAATGCCAGGAAAAATCGCTTATTTCTCGGTGTGAGTCTCGCTCTCTTCCTGATCTCTTCGCTCGCCTGGGCCGCAGCAGACACGACCAACGCCAAAAAGAAAAAGAAACCCGCGACTCCCGCCGCCGCACAGGCCGACGGGTCGGCTGAGCCCGACAAGATTCTTTACGATCGCGCCATGGCCGACTACAAGAAGGGACACTATACCGAAGCGCGCCTCAGCTTTCAGACGCTGATCAACACCTATCCCGACAGCGAATATCTGGCCAAGGCGAAGCTGGGCATCGCCGATTCGTTCTATAAAGAAGGCGGAACGTCGAACCTGACGCAGTCGATCGAGACGTATAAAGACTTCGAAACTTTCTTTCCGTTCCTTGACGAAGCTTCCTACGCGCAGATGCAAGTGGCCATGGCGCACTACCGCATGATGGAGAAGGCCGACCGCGACAATTCGCAGGCGCAATTTGCCGAGGACGAGTTCCAGACATTCCTGCTGAAGTATCCGAACAGCCCACTGGTTCCGAAAGCCGATCAGAAGTTGCGCGAAGTGCAGGAAATTCTGGCAGACGGCGATTTCCGCGTGGCGCAATTTTATTATCTGAAGGGACCGCGATCGTATCGCGCATCGCTCGCGCGCTTGAACGAAATCATCGACCGGTATCCGCTCTACTCGGAAAGTGATAAAGCACTGTGGATGGCCGGGAACATTTACGAAAAGGCCGAGCGGCGCGAAGTGGCGGACAAGCTCTACGCAAGAATCGTGCAAGAGTACCCGAATTCAAAACTGGTAGACGATGCCAAGGGCAAGCTGAAGTCGGCCGGCGTCCCCGTTCCACAGGCCGATCCCGCAGCGCTCGCGCGCGAGATGGAAGAACGAAAATACCCGGTACAACACCCCGGAATCCTACAACGAACCCTTCTGAGCACGATCAAATCGAACCCAGATGTATCGGCGGCGGCACACAGCGGCCAACCGAACCTGCAGCCTCCGGCGGAATCGACTTCGGCTGTGGACATCTTGAAACCGGGGTCGGCCCCGCCGGGAGCGATCGCCGGCGGCGGTTCCGGCGTGGGAAGCGGGAATTCGGTTGCGGTCGAGACGGTTCCGGCGGGATCGGATAATACTTCGGCGCCTGCAAATTCCGGAGCATCGAGCGAAACTGCTCCCGCGGACAACTCCGCGCCTGCAAGCGAAGGATCAAATTCCAGCCTGCCGGCTCCGATGAACTCGGAATCGACATCTGCTCCCCCCGCCTCTGAAGCTCGGGCGGAAACGGCGGCGCCGGCGCCATCGACGAGTGAATCCGCGACGCCGAATCCGACCACTGGCTCTGCAACAGTCCCCGGAAGCGCGCCCGCAGCCACCGGCACATCAGCGACCGGCGGCGGTAGCACCGCTCAAAGCACCAGTGCGACCCCCGGAACGAGTTCGGAAGCGACCGCAGGAAGTGCCGCGACAGCAGATCCGAACACCGAATCCACGAGCAAGAAGAAGAAAAAGGGCATCAAAAAGCTGATCCCCTTTTAATCCGGAGAAAGTACTACTGATTGGTGCGGCACGCACCCATCCAACTTCGTTGACTCCCTGCTAGCGGAATGTTACGAATGGAGCTTTGGTACGCGTGTGGGTGTGTCGCAATCTGGCACACTCCAAGAGGGGAATTCTGGTGCCCCGGATTCTCGTCGCTGACGACAACAGCAACATTCAGAAGATGGTTACATTGGCTTTTCAGGACCACGGGATCGAAGTGGTCGCTGTGGGCAATGGCGAGGCGGCCGTACGCCGGCTGCTGGACATAAACCCCGATGTCGTCCTTGCCGACGTGTTCATGCCGGTACGAAACGGCTACGAACTCTGCGAATTCATCAAGACCGATCCGAAATTCTCGAAGGTGCCGGTTATCCTGCTTGTCGGCGCTTTCGATCCGCTGGATGAAGCGGAGGCACGGCGCGTAGGCGCGGATGGGATTTTGAAGAAGCCGTTCGTGCCGCCCGATCCGCTTATCGCGATGGTCACGGCGGTAATGGCCAAAGCGCCCAAGCAAGAGCCGAAAGCGGCGGCACCGGAGATTGAGCTTCCGAAACCGCCTCCGCCAGCTCCGCCGCCCGTGATGGAAACATTTCCGGAGCCGACGCCCGAAGAAGAGGCGTACGCGTTTGGTACGGGTCGACGATCTCTGGACGACGATGAAGACACCGGTGGATCGCGCGCCGCGCAGGCGGTGCTCACGCCAGCCGCCGCAGCTTCAACCCAGACAGCCACCAGCTCTGAAGACGACGCGACCTTCACGGAAACAGGCGCGGACTGGAAACGCCGCGATCAAGTAGATTCCGAAGCGGTGCCGAGTTTTGCGCCCGCGCTGATTGACGATTTTACCGAGCAGAACTCTTCGGTGCGCGAAGCTGAGTTGGATTCGATCGAGGTAGGGCTGGCGCCGGATGCCGCGACGCAAACAGCGAATGAGTCGATACCCCAGGCAGCGATGCAAACGACGGTAGAACCTGCGATTGAGGCGCCGAGCGTGGCCCCAGAATTGAATGCCCGAGTCGCCGAAGCACCGAGAAACGCGATACCCGTTGAGACCGAGCATCCGCTGCCATCAAGTGAATCGCTAATGAACGCTCTTGCCGGGGCCTTTGCCGACGCGACCGCGACGCCCACGGAGGCCGCGATCGAAGATCGAATGACGCGCGTCTTGCCGCGATCGTGGGCAAAGCCGCTCGAAGATTCGTTTCAATCGACCAAAGGCTTGACAGACTTGATGGGGCCAGCGCTGGCAGATCCCGGCGCGTGGACGAAGTCGGAGGAAGTCGCCGAAGCCGCTCCTACTGCAGTCGAAGAGCCTGCGGCACCGCCAACCTCGTCGCAGGAAAACCGGCCCGTCCAGGAGGCCGGCGAGGCCACTGGCGCAAGCTTGGCGGCGGAGCCTGCCGCGCCCGAGATCGCATCGTCAGCCATACCACCCGCGGCAGTGCTCGCGTGGGAATCGAATCGAAGCGCGACGACCGAACTGCAATCCACGCCCTCCCTGGAGCTCGATTCGGCCCCTGCGCAAATCGAAAACAGCGCGCCAGAGGTTGAGCCGCCGCCGGAAAGTCACGAGTCCGCCAGGGCTGAGCTTACGCCTTCGACGGTTGCCGATGCGTTTAGGGCTTTCTCTCCGGTGACGCCCAGTGAGGAGTCGGCGCCGGTCACCACAGAATCGTCAACATCCGCATCGAGCTTAGAGTCGCCATCAATTACACCAGAACCAATGGTGGCGACGACGGAACCAGCGCCAGTCGCTCCCGAGGAACCAACAGTCACCGCGGAAGCGCCGGCAGTCGTCGCGGAATCGCCAGCGTTCGCGGCGGAATTGCCGACGGCCGCGACCGAGGCTGCGTCTTCGTCCGCTGAGGCAACGAGTGAGGAAGAAGAACCGTTGGCGCCGCCCGTGGCGATTCTCGAATCCGCTGAAATCGTTGCGCGCGAAATTGGACGCACCCCGACTGTCGAAACTGCAGCTGAAGCAAGCGCGCAGCCCCAAGTTCCCGAGCTTGCCGCCCAGACCGCGACCCCGGTGCTCGCTGCGGAGGCCGTTTCCGAGCCTGCGGCCTCCGGCACGGCAACGCCTGAGGCCACGCCTGCATCAGCGGGGCCTGGGGCGACGGCACCCCCGAACGTGGATGAAGTCGTAGCGAAAGTCCTCGAGAAACTTGGCCCGCAGTTGCAGGAACTCCTCTCGAAAAGTCTGGTCCGCCCGCTCGTCGAAGACCTGCTCCACAAGCCCGACGACGAAAAGAAATAGCGCTGGTCCGCGAGGCCGCGTTAGAGCGCAGAGTTGCGGCCGATTTGACGATTCGCGGCGTCGCCTCGTATAGTGAACGATTGCTCGTACCACTCAGGCGCTCTGCGGCACACCCGCCGGCTCCAGCATCGCAAATTTAGATCGCAGAAGCGCACGGAAGAGGCCGTCAGACCAGATGACGCGAGAAATACCCAAGGCATACGAACCACAAGAAATCGAGGCGCGCTGGGCGAAAGCCTGGTTCGAAGATAAGCTTTTCCGCGCCGAGAATTCGCACAATGGCCCGGTATTTTCGATTGCGCTTCCCCCGCCGAATGTGACCGGCTCAATTCACATAGGCCACATGCTCGAGCATACGCAGATTGACATCGTGGTGCGCTGGCACCGCATGCGTGGCAACCGCACGCTCTGGCTGCCCGGGATGGACCACGCCGGAATTGCGACGCAGTTCGTCGTCGAGCGAATGCTGGCAAAGGAAGGCATTAAGCGGGAGGCCCTCGGCCGTGAAGAATTCGAGCGCCGCGTTTGGAAATGGAAGAAAGAAAGCGGCGGGGTGATCAAGGAGCAGATGATTCGCCTGGGCGCATCGTGCGATTGGACGCGCGAGCGATTCACGCTGGATCCGGCGATGTATCGAGCGGTGCTCGAGGCATTTCTCAGACTTTACGGCGAAGGCTTGATTTATCGCGGGCGGTACATGGTGAACTGGTGCCCGCGCTGTCAAACAGCGATCAGCGATCTCGAGGTGGTGCACCACGAGCGCGTGGGGGAAATCTGGCACATTCGCTATCCGCTGCTCGGCTCGAACGAGTTTCTCGTCGTGGCGACGACGCGCCCCGAGACGATGCTTGGTGACACAGGCGTCGCGGTCCATCCAGAGGATGAGCGCTACAGGCAGTTCGTCGGACGGAAGATCTTGCTCCCATTGATGGACCGCGAAATTCCGGTGATTGCAGATTCGTATGTCGATCCAGCCTTCGGAACGGGCGTGGTGAAAATCACGCCGGCGCACGATCCGAACGATTTCGAAGTTGGAAAGCGTCACAACCTGCCGCAAATCGACGTGATGACCAACGATGCGCATATCAGCAAGGCCGGAGGAAAGTACGCCGGGCTCGAACGCTTCGCCGCGCGAGGACGCGTTCTTGAGGATCTCAAGGCGCTGGGGCTGATCGAACGCGTCACCGAACACACGCACATGATTGGAACGTGTGATCGCTGCAAATCGATTGTCGAGCCGCGCATTTCAACACAGTGGTTTTGCAAGATGAAGCCGCTGGCAACCGAAGCCGAGAAAGTCGTCCGCGACGTGACGATCGAAGTCGTCCCTGACAACCAGCGGACGATTCTTCTCAATTGGCTCGACAACATTCGCGACTGGTGCATCTCGCGGCAACTTTGGTGGGGACACCGGATTCCGATCTGGCATTGCGCAGACTGCAACGAGATGATTCCCGCGCGTGATTCCTCCGTAGAGATCGTGGAGGGCCGCGCGCGCGCGGCCGGCGTGCCCACCACGTGCACGAAGTGCGGCGGCAGTAGACTCACGCAGGACACGGATGTGCTCGACACGTGGTTCAGCTCGGCGCTGTGGCCCTTTTCGACGCTCGGCTGGCCGGATGAAACCGATGATTTGCAGACTTTCTATCCGACCAGCGCGCTGATGAGCGGGTACGACATCCTGTTCTTTTGGGACGCGCGGATGATCATGATGGGCTTGCATCTCACGCGCGGCGAAAAAGCGGAGCAGCGAGTTCCCTTCCGGAGGCTCTATCTCCACTCGCTCGTGCGGCTGGCGGGTGGGGAGAAAATGTCAAAGACCAAAGGCACGGGCGTCGATCCACTGGAGATGACGAAGCACTACGGAACCGACGCGCTGCGCTACATGCTTGCGAGTATGTCCGCGCCCGGAACCGACATCATCATGAGCGAGGACCGCATCCTCGCGGCGCGCGCCTTCGCCAACAAAATTTGGAATGCCGCGCGCTTTCTTTTCGTGAACCTCGAAAAGTTCGAGGCGAACGGCACGACAATCGAAGAACTTGCCGCCCCCGAAATTCGCGAAAAGGCGCCGTATGCGCAGCCCGATTCGCAAGTGGGGCTGATTGACCGTTGGATTTTCTCGCGGCTCGCACAGGTTTCGGAAGAGGTGAATTTGTCGCTTCACGATTTTCGATTTCACGAGGCGGCGCAAACGGTCTATCACTTCTTCTGGGGCGATTTCTGCGACTGGTACATCGAGTGGGTGAAGCCGCAGCTGTTAAGCGAGGATCGGCAGGCGGCCATCGCGACGTGGCGAAACCTATTCGCCGTTCTCGACGCGGCGCTGCGTTTGCTGCATCCGTTCATGCCGTTTATTACGGAGGAGCTCTGGCACAAGTTTCCCCAGAAATCCCACGAGAAATCGATTGCCCTTCAGCCCTTTCCCGAAGCGACGGCGGCGTGGCGCGACGAAGACGCAGAACGGCAAATGGCGACGCTTCAAGAGATCATCACCGCCGCTCGAAATATTCGCGCGGAGCTGAAGATCGATCCGCGAAAAAAGGTTGCTGCGGAGCTGTCCACGGGCGAATCGGCAATCCGCGAACTGCTGCGTATGAATCTCGAACCGGTCAGCCGTCTCGCCGGTCTTTCGGCGCTGCACTATTCGACGGGGCGGCTTGACTCCAAGGAAGGTGTCCTGCGATCGAGCGCGCAATTCGATCTGCGAATATCCTACGGCGAAGGAATCGACAAGCAGGCCGAATTGGCGAAACTGAAGAAGGAGATGGAGCGGCTTGCGAAAGATATTGAATCGAAGCGCGCGCGGCTTGCTGACGAAAATTTCCGCAGCAAAGCTCCGCCGAATATCGTCGGCAACCTTCAAGAAACGCTCGCCGAGCGGGAAACCGAGCAAAAAAAGCTCGGCGAACGCCTAGCGGAGCTCGAAGCCTGAGCACGCCGGGCTGCCCTTCGCCGAAAAAATCCACGCAAATGGCCAACATCCCGCTCGGCAGCGCCGCGTTCGGCTGTGCCTTGCTCCGCAGCGCGGCGTCGAGTAACCTTGCACGCTCGCATGGAACCCAAACACCAGAAAGTCATTCGCGGACTGACTGATCGGCGGATCGACGCCCTGCTGACGCTTCTTTCGGAAAACACCACGATCGTCATCAGCGGCGCGAAAATCGCCAATGAAATCGGTGTCACGCGCGGCACAGTATGGCGTTGGGTGCAGCGGCTGCGCGCGCTGGGAGTGGCCGTCAGCGGACATCCGCGATCGGGCTACCACATCGAGAGTATTCCCGACATTCTTGCGCCGAAACTGATCAGCCGGCGCCTGCTGAATACTCCCTACTGGAAGCGCATCTACCATTTTTTCAAAGTTGAATCAACGAATGACATCGCGATGACGCTCGGGGACGACGGAGAGCCCCACGGAGCAGTGGTAATCGCCGAAGAGCAAACGGCGGGCCGCGGGCGCGCCGGACGATCGTGGATGTCGGAAAAGTCCGCCGGGATTTACTGCACCGTTCTGCTGCGGCCGCCGATTCCGCCAGCCCATGCGGTGATTCTAACTTTGGCGGCAGGGCTTGCGGCGCGCGACGCCACGGCCGAAGAGTTGGATGCGGCGCCGGACGTTCGTTGGCCGAACGATTTATTGATCTCGGGGCGAAAGTTCTGCGGGATCCTTACCGAGATGCAGGCCGAACCCGATCGCGTTCACTACGCGGCGGTCGGAATTGGCATCAATGTGAATCAAACGCGCATGCCTGGCGAGATCGCAGCTCTCGCGACCTCGCTGAGAATGGAGAGCGGCCGGATTCATTCGCGGCTCGAAATTCTGGTGCGTTTGCTGCGCCACCTCGACCGCTACTACAATGTCTTGTTGTCGGAAGGACCAGCGCCGATTCTTCGCCGGTTCTCCGAAGTCTCCAGCTACGTTCAAGGGAAGCGCGTGCGGATTACAACAGCGAACGATTCGTTCGTGGGAACAACGGAAGGACTCGAGCCCAGCGGGGTTCTGCGCGTCGCGCGAGATGACGGCCGAATCGTGCCTGTCGTATCCGGCGACGTGACGGAGGCGTGATGCTGCTGACGATGGACGTAGGAAATTCGAACACGGTGCTGGGCGTCTATCGCGGCGATGAACTGCTCGCGCACTGGCGGCTCACTACTTCGCGCGATCAAACGATCGATGAATATGGGATCCTGGCGCGGGATCTTTTTATGCTGGCATCGCTTGATTCGAGCGAAATCGATGGCGTCATCATCAGCTCCGTCGTTCCGCCGCTGAACTCGACACTGACGGGAATGTCGGAGCGTTACTTTCATTTGAAGGCGCTCTTCGTCGAGCCCGGCGTGAAAACGGGCATGCCGATTCACTACGACAATCCGCTGGAAGTGGGCGCGGACCGAATCGTAAACGCGGTCGCGGCATATGAAAAATACGGAGGCCCGTGTATTTCGGTGGATTTCGGCACGGCGCTGAACTTCGACGCGGTGTCGGAAAAAGGCGAATATCTTGGCGGCGTGCTAGCTCCCGGCATCGGAATTTCGGCGGATGCACTTTTCGCGCGCGCGGCGCGGTTGTTTCGCGTCGAAATCAAGGACCCGGGAAAGGTCATCGGAACGAACACCGCTGCGTCCATGCAATCGGGTCTGTACTACGGCTACGTGGACATGGTAGACGGTATTCTCGAGCGCATGAAGAAAGTGCTCGGGGAAAAGACGAAGGTCGTCGCCACGGGCGGCCAAGCGGCGCTGATCGGTAAAGGTTCTCGCTACATCGAAGCGATCGACGAATTTCTGACGCTCGATGGCCTGCGCATCATCTGGGAACGCAATCTCAGCGCACCACGCGGAGCAAAAGAGAGGCGTCTCGCGCCTCGGGCCGAAACGGCGCCGCCCAAGTCGAAACGATAAACAGCGGGAGACTTGCCTGACCCTCGATGGAATCGTTCAACTATTTCAATTATTTCACGGAGATCGAGGAGTATTTCTGGCGAAAACGCGGCGCGCACCTGCTGGTCTCGCCACTCGACTGGGCAATTGTGGAAACGTGGCAGAAATCTGGGGTTCCGCTTGCTGCGGTGCTCAAGGGCATCGATCGGGCATTTGACAGTCACAGCCGGTCAAGACGCGCGGCGGCCGGCCGAACGTTGAAGAGCCTCGCCTACTGTGTGGATGCGGTGCTGGATGCGGCGACGGAAGCGCAGGAGGCTGGGGCGGGCGCTGGGCCCTCGCAAAATGGATCGCGTACGACGCGACCCGCCAGCGAGCCATACTCGCGCGAGGAGATGCGAAATTATCTAATGCGAAACGCGGAGAAACTGCGTGCAGCACGAGCCAGCCATGGAATAGACGCGGCCCTCGCGATACGCTTCGAGGAAACGGCGACGCGACTTGAGACGCTGGCTGCAGAACTGAATTCTCCGGCGGCGCTTGATCTCGAAGATTTCGAGCGACGATTAACAGTGCTGGAGGAAAAGCTGCTTCTCGCGATGCAATCTGCCGCCAGTGAGGAACTGCTTCTGAATATCCGGCGAGAACTCGATCGGCAGCTCGCGCCCTACCGGCGAAAAATGTCTGCGGAGCAGCTCGCACAACTCGAGCGGCAATACAAACAAAAGCGCCTCTTCGAGAGTTTTGCCGCGCCGCGGCTCAGCCTGTTTTATCTCACGTGAAGCAGCCTCGCGACCAAACCTCAATTCTTTCGCAATCGACACCCATGGACGTCAAAATCGAAAAATTGGTTTACGGAGGCGACGGACTCGCACACCAGGACAGCTCGACGATTTTCGTTCCATTCGTCCTGCCGGGCGAAACGGTCTCAGTTGTCCCGATCGAGAAAAAGAAGAAATTCGTTCGTGGACGCCCTGAAAGCATATTGATCCCATCGCCCGAGCGCATCACGCCGGGCTGCCCGCATTTTCTGGCGTGCGGCGGCTGCCATTACCAGCACATGGCTGATGAGACCCAACTGAATTACAAGGTTGAGATTTTGCGCGAAACACTGCGCCGGCTTGGAAAGATCGACTGGACCGGACCCGTTGCCGTGCATGCCTCACCGTCGTGGAGTTATCGCAATCGCGCGCAATGGAAAGTTCGGGAGCAAAAACAGGGCGGCCCGCCACAGATTGGATATTTTCACGCGGCATCGACCGCGCTCGTCCCGATCGAGACGTGTCCGATTCTGTCGCCGCGCCTCGAGGAGATTTTG
>DASPVY010000230.1:0-4457 GCA_035622115.1 Candidatus Acidiferrales bacterium | reverse complement strand
GCTACGAGCAGCACCCCGTCGCTTCCAGCGCTTCCGCTCTCCACGCTTTCACTCCTTCGCCATCGAGCGGCGAAAATGAGAGCGCACAAGCGCGTCCGAAACGCTCCCGCGCGACCAAAAGGGCCCCCGAACAAAGCTTCGGCGATTTTCTGAAGGATCCTGAGCCGCGCACGGCGTCTTCTCGCGCGCATCAGGCGCATCTCGACGCGCTGAACATCGCGTTGATGGAGCCGCTGCCGCCGCTGGTCGAGCCGGTTTCCAGCGGATCGAAATCAAAGACCTTCGCGGTTATTGCGCTCGCCGTCGTCGCCGTGGCAGGCGCTGTTCTTTACATAGCCAACCAGTCGGGAAGCGGATCGCCGGCAGTCGTCGGAAAGCCGGCGGCCGAACGCGCGCCATTGCCGCCCGATAATTTGCGGCCGTTCGCGCCAGACCGACCTTCCAGCGCCGCGGCGACTTCCTCGGCAACGTCGAACGCAAACACGGATTCCGGCACGCCAGTTTCAAACGTCGAAGCGGAACTTACTACCGCTGTCACTCCACCGGAGAAAAACGATCCATCGCCACTCTCACGGTCGTCGCAGCCCCGAACATCCGCGCGGCATTCCGCGATTCCGCCGGTCTCGCTGCCCGCTCCGGTTTCAGGCTCGGACGCTCCCGCGGCCCGGAACGTCGAGCCTCCGCCGACGGTCGCCTCCGGCTCATCCGCGGTGTCCGGCGCCGACACCTTCAGCAAGCTTGGCGCGTCAACAACCGCCAGCATCCCGCGTCCGGCGGCTCCAAGCGCGCCCGCAACGCCAGCGACCGGAGGCAACGTGACGCAGCCGCGATTGATTTGGTCGCCGCCTCCCGTTTATCCACAACTCGCCAAGCAGAACAATATTCAGGGAGACGTAAAAATCGAAGCGACGATCGACGAATCCGGCCGCATCACCGAGATGAAGCCGGTTTCGGGTCCATCGATCCTGCAGGGGCCGGCGATGGATGCCCTCCGCCAGTGGAAATATGAACCCTCGATGCTCAACGGCAAACCCATTGCCGCGCAATTGCTCGTGGTCGTGGAGTTCCGTCGGTAAGCCGCTTTCTTCTAAATTTCCCACACTCAGCATGCGATTTCTGAATCTTCGTTAGTGTAGGCGCGCACTGGCGCCTAAATGCCGCGTGCTATGATGCGCGATTGACGTTTCGGCGGGAGAGCGGATATAGGCTCGCCGGATTTAACGAAAACAAAAGCTAGGGCGCATTTGAAAGTTGCAAGTGGAAAAGACTGACTCGACTGTGAATTCATTCGTGAGCCGTGCGGTGCAGTTTCTTGGAGGTCGCACCGGCCCGGGTGGATATGTCTTCATACACATGCGCGTTCGCAAAACGAGTGCGATTCTGCTGCTGGCGTTGTCGGGGCTGATTTATCTAGGCAACGCGGCGAAGCCTCCGCTGCTGGATGATGCCGATGCGTCGCACGCGCTGGTCGCACGCGAGATGTTGCAGCGGGGCGATTGGGCCGTGATGTACATGAACGGCGTGCGCTATCTGGAGAAAGCGCCACTGCACTACTGGCTGGTCGCGGCGACGTACGCAATCGCGGGGCAGAACGCGTTCACCACTCGGCTGTCGCTGGCGCTGGCGATGATGGCGCTGACGGTGGTTGCGTACTTTTTTGCGTGGAACTTTTTCGGGCAGCGCGCCGCGTTCTACAGCGGGCTGGCGATTTGCACGGGAATCGGATTCTTTCTGTTCACCCGCATCATGATTCCGGAGGCGATTTTTGCGCTTGAGCTGACCGCGGGGTTTTATTTATTTCTGCTGGCGTGGACGAAGCAGGTCGACGCGCGCCTGGGGATGTGGGGTTGCGCGGCGATGACGGGGCTCGCGGTGCTGACGTTGGGGCTTGTCGGCGTCGTTTTCGTGGCGGCGATTCTGATCGCGTTTCTGATTGCGACGCGCGGATGGAGCCGCTGGCGCGAGCTGAAGCCTTTTTCAAGCGCCGCAGTTTTTCTCATCATCGCGGTGCCCTGGCATCTGATTGCGGAACATCGCTCGCCGGGATTTCTGTGGTCGTACATCGTGAACGAGCATTTCAAGCGCGCGCTCGGAACGCGCTATCCGCCGGATTACGATTCAGTGCCGCTGGGATTGTGGTGGGCGGCGCACCTCGTGTGGCTCGCGCCGTGGAGCGTGTTCTTGCCGTTTGCGTTGCGCGAATTTCCGCCGCTGCGAACATGGGGCAAGAACATGGAGCCGGCAGCGCAGGCGCGATTGCTGCTCTTCGCGTGGGCCGCGGCCATCATGGGATTTTTCTCGCTCGAGGGCGGATCTCGGATGGAGTATTACGCGATGGGCGCGTGGCCGGCGATGGCCATGCTGCTGGCATTGGGCCTCGCGCACGCCGAAGAACTCGGATCGCGCTGGCTCTCGCGCCTGCAAGCGATTCTGGCAGTCATCGGCCTCTCGGCGGGCTTGGTACTTGCCTATTTCGTCGGGGCATCGTGGCGAATTCGCGCGACGTCGGACATTTCGCAGCTGCTCGGGGAGCACTCGAACCTCTACAAGCTATCGATGTCGCATTTCCTGGATTTGACTCCCGCGGCGTTTGCGGATTTGCGCTGGCAAGCGGCAGGTGCCGCGTTCATCGCCATTTTTGGTTTTGGCGGCGCGTGGATTTTGCGGCGAATCCGGCGCGATTTCAGCGCGACGCTGACCCTGGCGCTTTCAATGGCTGCGTTTTTCTTTTTCGCCAACTCGGCTTATGGCGTTTTTTCGTCGAAGCTGTCCTCGCGCGATCTGGCAGAGGACATACTTCCGTATCTGCGGCCGCAGGATCAGATCGTGCAATACGGCGATTTCAATTACGGGTCGAGCATCCCGTATTACACACACCGGCGCGTGTACTTGTATAACGGCGTCGAAGGCACCAACCTTGAATATGGCTCGAAGTATGCGGACGCGCCGAAGATTTTTCTGGATGACACGACGTTTCCGCAATTCTGGCGGCAACCGCAGCGAATTTTTATTTTTGTGCCCGAAGATATTCGCGATGCGGCGTTTCAAAGGCTGCCGCCCGATGGGAGTTATCTTCTGGCTGCGAGCGGCGGAAAATACATTTTTGTCAATCAGCGGGTGCGCCCCGGCATGACGACGCTCGCGCAAGTCGAGGCTGAGATGCATTCGGCGCCGGCCGCGCCTTAGCCGCGGCTATTTTCGCCCGGCGCGTTTCTGCGCAATCACCAACCCGCGCGGCGTCGGCACCAGAACGACTGAGAGCAAACCTTCCTCTTCCAGCCGCAGCGCCGCCTGGCGAACGACTTTGTAATGAGACGACGCGTCGTGGGTGAGCACCAGGCCGTTCGGGCTGATCTGCGGAAGGAATTTTCGAATCTCGTTTTCGCGGATGTTGATGTCGCTGTCGCTGAAAAAAATGTCGATCGTTCCGGCGATATTCATATCCAGGCTCGACTCGTTGCGGCATTCGATCCAATTTGCGAGCCCAGATTCCTGAATTCGCTCGCGCGCTTTTTGAAAAACGACGGGATCGAATTCGCAGGTGATAATTCTGCCGAATCCGTTGGCTTTCATTCCCTCGGCCATTTTGATCGCACTCAAGCCCATGAAAGTTCCGGTCTCGACCACTAGTTCCGGCTTCAGAGTCATCACCAGCGACTTTAAAAAATCGAGCACTTCGACTTCCGCAGTCATCGAGTCAAGCATCCTCCAGCGCTCGGGATGCGGGCATTCGGGCGTCGGCGGCGTGTACTCGGCTTGCACGGATTGGCCCTGTTGCGCAACGCGCTCGATGATGCGATGCTCCTCCCGGCGCCGCAAAAATCGCGGCACAATCAAGGCGATCAACGCGCCGCCTGCGACGATCCAACCTGCCCAGAAAGGCTTGCGGCCCGCGATTCCGTTCCAGGTTTCCGAAGTAACGATTGGCGCCACGAGTTCGAAGATTCCAGCCAGAACGAGAAATTCGCCCAGGACGATTCCGTCTGGCCGCTGAAATTGAAGTTGTCTTCGGCCCTCAATCCACAAGTAAACGCTGATGGCCCCTCCGGCCACGGCGTCGAGCGCAAACGCACGCGCCGGGCCGATACCGCTTCCGGGCGCTGCGTAATTCAGCGCCGCCGCTCCGGCAAAACTCACCGCGAATCCGGCGGCAATCGCAGGGGCCGCAATATCCAGCACCGTGAGAAAATTAACTTTGTGAATTCGCGAAGGCTCGATGCGGCGTCTTCGCAGATCTCTCCAGCCGACGCCGATCGCGGTCAGAACGCTTAGCGAGACGATGAGGGAGCGGGCTAAAGTATCCGCATCAAGAGCGCTCACACTCTGCCCGCCGCCACGTTGGCGGCGCCAATCAGCGGCGCCTTTTCGTTCAGCACCACATAAATGGGAATTGCCGAGAGCAAGCTCTCCATTTTTTCCTTGTGCGCGGCCGCCGCGGCGAATTTGCCTTCTTTCAG
>DASPVY010000229.1:0-2513 GCA_035622115.1 Candidatus Acidiferrales bacterium | reverse complement strand
CGGGACGCGTCGCCGCGTTTAGCGGAAGTCACGATCCGCAGTCGGTCGTGATTGACGAAGTCTCCGGGCAACAGTTAACGCTACTGCTGGGCGGGTTTGGACCCCATCGCGGCGCCAACGCGATTCAGGGCATACTGTGGGCTAATCATCCGCTGGCTGTCTTCGGTTCGATCGAGCCCAACTGGAAATATTTTCTACTGGGCTTTATACTTTTTCGTGCGTTCGATATCTGGAAGCCATTTCCCGCGCGCCAGGCGGAGTCGTTGCCGGGCGGCCGCGGAATCATGGCCGACGATTGGGCCGCAGCGATTTACGCGGCCGCGGGACTGTGGATCGCGCGATGGCTGGGGCTATAGGGACGCCATGCGATTGAGCAGATCACCGAACGCAACGAGCGACGCCCTCCCGTCGCCTTGAAGAACGTCGAAGCCTGTGCTCAGACGAGCTTAAGACCAAGGTCAAGCCGATAACGTGCCAAGCCCGCCGCACATCGACAACGTAAAGCCCACGGCCGCTCTGCCGGGTGGTGAAATTTCGATCTCGGGAGCGGGATTTGGCGGGCGAAATCACGCACGGCCGATCGTGCGTTTCGGCGAAGCCGAGGGAAGCATCGTCATGGCTGCGGAGACGCGGATTATTGCGCGCGTCCCTGAGGGAGCCGGAGGCAAGACTGTTCGTATTTCGCTCGGCAGCGCCGAGAGTCAGCCGTTCCCGATCGCGCTCGGTGTACAACTCGCCGACAATCTTCATTCCGTCGCGAATCCAGCCGTTGATTCTGCCGGAAATGTTTATGTCACCTTCAGCGGGCAACGCGGCCAGAAAGTTCCGGTATCGCTCTACAAAGTGACACCAAGCAGCGCGGTGAAGCCCTTCGTGACCGAGTTGATGAATCCGACGGGACTCGCCCTCGATCGCGATGGCATGCTTTACGTATCCTGCCGCAACGATGGTACCATTCACCGCATTTCTCCCGACGGCCAATCCATGCAATGGATCGAAGGCATGGGAATTGCGACCGGTCTGGCCTTCGATAAAAACAAAAATCTCTACGTCGGAGATCGCAGCGGCACGATTTTCAAGATTAATTCCGACCGCGAGATTTTCGTGTTCGCGACTCTCGAACCATCAATGGCCGCCTATCATCTGGCATTCGGACCCGGCGGTGATCTTTATGTGACCGGGCCCACGACCTCGAGTTTCGATCGACTGTATCGCGTGACGCCTGCCGGGGAAGTAAACGTGTTTTTCCGCGGACTCGGAAGGCCGCAGGGCATGGCCTTTGATCGTGCCGGCAATTTGTACGTCGCGGCGTCGCTGCACGGCCAGCGCGGCGTTGCGCGACTTACTCCGCAAGGGAAGGCCGATTTGGTGATCAGCGGAAACGGAATTGTAGGCTTGGCGCTTCTTCCTTCGCGGCGCGCGATCCTGGCAACCACGAATGCGCTTTTCTCTCTCGATTGGGACGTTGAAGGATCGCCTCTTTACGGATAACCTGTCCGCATGAATGCGGAGATCATTGCAGTCGGTTCGGAACTCCTCACGCCATTCCGCCTCGATACGAATTCCCTCTTTCTCACCTGCGAATTGAACAAACTGGGCATGGAAGTGATTCGCAAAGCCGTGGTCGGTGATGATCGCAAAGAACTGGCCGGCGTCCTGCGGCACGCGATGGACGTGGCAGAAATTGTGATCTGCTCCGGAGGGCTGGGGCCGACGGAAGATGACCTTACCCGCGACGCTGTCTCAGATGTTCTCGGCCGGCGGCTCATTCGCAACGACGACATCCTGCGCTCGATCCAGGAGCGATTCCGGCGATTTGGGCGCGCGATGCCTGAGAACAATGTCCGGCAGGCAATGATTCTCGACGGCGCTGAAATTCTGAAGAATCCGCGCGGCACGGCCCCGGGCCAGTGGATCAAAACGAACGGCCACATTCTCGCGTTGCTTCCTGGGCCGCCGTCGGAGTTGGAAGCGATGTTCGCAAACGAATTGCGGCCTCGGCTGGAAGCGTTGGCGCCGCGGAGGCGCTTGTTCGTGCGCGACCTCCGCATCACCGGCTTACCGGAATCCGAAGTCGAGCAGCGCGTCGAGCCCGTGTATCGCCGGTATCCCGATGCGGCGGTGACGATCCTCGCCGCTCCGGGCGAAATTCAGCTGCACCCGCGCGTTTGGTCCGAAGACGCCGCGGCTGCCGGGAGAACGCTGGACGAAATGGTGAAAGGGTTCACGCTGGCGCTCGGTGAGAATCTTTTTTCGACGTCGGGAGAAGCGATCGAAGAAGTGATCGCGCGCGAACTCCAGCAGCATCACTCGACGGTCTCAACCGCAGAAAGCTGCACCGGCGGTATGGTCGCGGAACGGTTGACGAATGTGCCGGGCAGCTCGACTTACTTTCTTGGCGGCGCCGTGTGTTATAGCAACGAGCTCAAGACTGCCTGGGCCGACGTGCCGCCGGATTTGATCGAATCAAAGGGCGCCGTGAGCCCGGAAGTCGCGCTGGCCCTAGCCGACGG
>DASPVY010000228.1:0-3113 GCA_035622115.1 Candidatus Acidiferrales bacterium | reverse complement strand
ATTTACGCGCCTGTGGTCTCCGAATCGCGCGGGAATCGGGCGCTATGGCCAACCGCGAAAAATCTGGCGATAATATACTCGAGTAACCATCCGTTCCTCCCTACAATCTGGGCATGGAAAGTCAGTGGCCTAACTTCTTATGATGACTGGCCTAAAGATTGCGGCTATGTGAGGTTTCGCGATATTAGTGGGCATAGCCCTGAGAGAGTGGCTGCCACACTGGAAGGGGCCCACTCTCCCGGGCCGCGGTATCCGGGGTATCGGGTACTTCCTTCCTCTGAATCGGCTCGCCTTCTGGGCTTGCATAATCGGGGCTGCCATCGCCAGCGGCGTACTTTTGATTCGAGTAATGATGCAAGACCTGGGAATAGTTCAATAGCTCGCTATCCGTTCACTACAGTGCCGGAGCGACACGTAAAGCAAGGCCACGCATCCCAATGGAAATCGGCAACCCAGGCGCAGTCTCTCTGACCTGCTCCGTCCCAGCCGCTATTGCAGCCGCACGTACTCGTAGTCGATCGCCTGCCCGTTGATTCCGCGCTCTGGTGGCGCGATCCACGACGCCATTTTCCCGCGCTCGAACACGCCCTTCATCAGGCTGTAAACGTAGGCGCGATCGCTTTCGGTCGGCAGCCACTCGTCTAGATGCGCGTCGTATTCCTCGCGCTTGATAGGCTTGCCTGCGGGATCGGTCGGCACATTCGCCCAGCTTCCAATCGTTCGCCGGAAACGCGTGCTCGGCAGCGTCATCCGGAAGCTGTGTCCGGCCTTTTCGATCAGTTTATTCCAGCGGCTCAAGCCCATCTCGCAATCTTTCACGTACGAATCGCGCGTGACTTCGTTAATCGCGTTGCGCATCGGAATGAATTCCCCCCGGACCCCGCCTTTTCCATCCGGAAGCTCGAGCGTAAACGTTTGGTCCGCCGCGATGTGATCTTCGTAGCTGGCTTCGTCCGGTCGTCCCTTCAATCCGTTCGCAAAATACGACGCGGCGTTCGAGGAAGAGTCGCCCCCAAAAAGATCGAGCGAAGACGTGAACCAGAAATTCAGATACTTCTGCACCAGCGGCAATTCAATCGCTCCTGCCTTCCGGATCGCCACCGGATCGTCGGTGTTCAACTCCTTCATGACTTCAGCCGTGCGCTTGATCACCCGCGAAATTCCCGTGTCGCCGACGAACATGTGATGCGCTTCCTCCGTCAGCATGAACCGGCACGTGCGCGAAAGCGGATCGAAACTCGATTCCGCCAGCGACTTCAGTTGGAACTTGCCGTCGCGGTCGGTGAAATACGTGAACATGTAAAGGCTCAGCCAGTCGCGGATCGGCTCGTTGAATGTCGAAAGGATTCGCGGTTTGTTCGAGTCGCCCGAATGGCGCTCCAGCAATTCCTCCGCCTCTTCGCGGCCGTCGCGCCCGAAATACGCATGCAACAGATACACCATCGCCCAAAGATGCCGCCCTTCCTCCACATTGACTTGAAACAAATTGCGCAGATCGTAGAGCGATGGCGCCGTGTGTCCCAGCAGCCTCTGCTGCTCCACCGACGCGGGTTCCGTGTCGCCTTGCGTCACAATCAGCCGCCGCAGCGTCGAACGATGCTCGCCGGGAACTTGCTGCCAGACTTCTTGTCCGAAGTTGTCGCCGAATCCGATCCGCCGATCGGTCTCCGGCTCCGCGAGAAATATTCCCCAGCGGTAATCCGGCATGCGGACGTAGCCGAACGTCGCCCAGCCCTTCGTATCCACCGAGGTTGCCGTCCGCAGATACACGTCCGCGGCCTGAAAATCCGTTGGGCCCAGCCCGTGCCACCAGTTCATGAATTCCGGCTGCCAGTGTTCGAGTGCGCGCTGCAGTGCGCGGTTCGACCCCAGTTCCACGTTATTCGGAATGCGATCCAGATAATTCAGAGACATTAGACTCTCTCCCAATCGAATTTCGATTTCGATCCTGATCCAAAAAGTTTCAGCGCGCCGCGCTCGCCGGTCGCGTTCGGCCGGATGAACACCCAGTTCTGCCAGGCCGAAAGTCTCGCGAACACTTTGGTCTCCAGCGATTCCAAGCCGGGGAAGCGCAGGCTCGCTTCCATTCCCGTCAGCGCATCGGGCGAAAGGCTCACCCGCTCCTCGATCGCCACGCGAATTTCATCTTCCCAGTCGAGTTCGTCCGGCGCCACGGTGATCAATCCCAATTCCAAAGCCTGCTCCGAGGTCAGCGTCTGGCCGGATTTTTTCTCGATCGCCGCGACTTTTTCCTGGTCCCCGCAAAATCGGGTTTCCAGCCGGCTTCGCCCGTTCACTTCGGGCAGCAAGTTGAAGTTGAATCCGTCCGCCGCCAATTTCGGCGCATCGCCTTCCTCTTCCGGAAGCGCCAGCATGTAAGTGCGATCGGCCGCCAGTGCCAGTTCCAGCAGCAATCCGCCGAAACACGAGCCGCGATCGACGATCGCAAAAAAGCTGCGGGATGAAACATCCAGCCGCGCGAATGCGCGCCGGAGCAAACCGATCGTCTCGCGGACCAGCCAGTCGTCCTTGTGCTTCAACATCGTGGCGTCCGATGCCAACACCGCGTCGAGTGTTCCCGCGGTCTTTATCAGCACTAGGCCCAGCTCCAGCTCGTTCGTCCGCAGCATCAGAATCGCGTCGTCGAGTTCGCGCCCCATTTGAAGCGGCCACCAACGGTCGCCCAACGCATGGATTTCCTCCGGCGTTGCCGGTTGCTTGCCTTCGGGCCCACGAACTGTAAGCGTCGCCGTTCGCGCCGCGCGATCGAATTCCACGTCTACGTGTTCGTAATGAAATCCCCTCTCGTCCACTTTTCGATTCAGCGGATTGAGCTTGATGCCTTTCGCGTCCGCCTGCCGCGATGACCGCGCCGCCAATTTTTCCGCTCGCGCGCGCGTCAATTCCGCAAACTTCGCCGGCGGCGCGATCTCATCCACCAAACCCCACGCCTTCGCGCGGTCGGCTTTCACGCCGTCGGGATTTGTGCAGAACATGTCCGCCAGGTCCCGCCGCACTTTTCTTTTGTCCACCACCCGCGTCAGTCCGCCCGTGCCGGGCAGCACGCCGAGCAGCGGAACTTCGGGCAAGCTCACCGCGCTCGAACGATCGTC
>DASPVY010000227.1:0-9371 GCA_035622115.1 Candidatus Acidiferrales bacterium | reverse complement strand
GAAGTGGGCGCGAGCATTTCGCGCATTCCGGGGCCACCCTTGGGACCTTCGTAGCGAATCACGAGAACGTCGCCGGGCTTGATTTCATGCGCGAGAATTGAAGCAAGGCAGTCCTCTTCGGATTCGAAGACGCGGGCCGGGCCGGTGATTTTCTTTTGCGTGATGCCGGAAATTTTGGCTACAGCACCTTCCGTGGCGAGATTGCCGGTGAGAATCGTGAGATGGCCCTGCGGATATACGGGCGAACTACGGGGACGAATGACGTCCTGATCCTTGCGCGGCTCGGACGGGACGGAGGCGAGGACTTCGGCGATGGTTTGGCCGGTGATGGTGATGGCGTCACCGTGAAGGACGCCGAGATCGAGGAGAATCTTCATCACCTGGGGAATGCCTCCGGCGGCGTGGAGTTCGGTGATGACATATTTCCCGGAGGGCTTGAGATCGCAAAGCACCGGCACGCGAACGCGAATGGCTTCGAAGTCGTCGATGGAGAGAGGAACTTCGGCGGCGCGGGCGATGGCCAGCAAATGCAAGACGGCGTTGGTGGAACCGCCGGTGGCCATGACGACGGCAATAGCGTTTTCGAATGCTTTGCGCGTCATGATCTGCCGCGGCAGCAATTGCCTGCGTTCGGCCGCGGCCAGCACGCGCGCGGATTCGGCGGCGCTTTCGATTTTCTCGGGATCTTCAGCGGCCATGGTGGAGGAATACGGCAGACTCATGCCCATTGCTTCGATTGCGGAGGACATGGTGTTGGCGGTGAACATGCCGCCGCAGGAACCCGCGCCGGGACAAGCATGGCGCTCGATTTCGAGCAATTCGGCGTCGCCGATGCGTCCGGCGCTATATTCGCCGACGGCTTCGAAAGCGCTGACGACGGTGAGATTTTTGCCGGCGTAATGCCCGGGCTTGATCGTGCCGCCATAAACGAAAATTGCGGGGATGTTGAGGCGCGCCAGGGCGATCATTCCCCCCGGCATATTTTTGTCGCAGCCGCCGATGACGATGACGCCGTCCATGCGCTGGGCATTGCAGACGGTTTCGATCGAGTCGGCAATCACTTCGCGGGAGACGAGCGAATACTTCATGCCCTCGGTGCCCATGGAAATGCCGTCGCTGACGGTGATGGTGCCGAAAACTTGCGGCATCGCACCGGCTTCGCGCAGAACGCCGATGGCTCGCAGAGACAACTCGTTCAATCCGGCGTTGCAGGGAGTGATGGTGCTGTATCCGTTGGCGACGCCGATGATCGGCTTATCGAAATCAGAATCGCCGAAACCGACGGCGCGAAGCATGGCGCGATTGGGAGTGCGCTCGACGCCGTGGGTGATGAGCTTGCTTCTTTCATTCGCATTCATTCGGATTTCGCTTTCGAATGTAGGGAGAGTTTAAATCCTGCCTCGCGAGCCAACGTATCAGTTTTTTGGCGCGAGCGTATCGAAAAAACGACCGGGGAAAAACGTGCGGCGCGAGCGGGAGGCTGGCGACACGCGCCCAACCGAGCCGCACGCATCAGGGGTGCAAACGAGTTTTATTTTGTGGTGGCGACCGTGGCCGGCTCTTCGGCCTTGATTGTGACGGGCTTCAGGAACGACATGCCCGCGCGAAGCCGGGCGCCGATTTCTTCGATCAGCAAGCGCTGCTCGCGGCGGCGCATTTCGTAGAAATTCGGACGGCCCTTCCGATTTTCGTCGATCCATTGCCTGGCGAATTCGCCATCCTGAATGCGTGCGAGCATTTTCTTCATGTGCTCGCGCGTTTCGTCAGTGACGATCTGAGGACCGCCGATGTAATCGCCGTATTCGGCGGTGTCGCTCACGGAGTAGCGCATGTAGTTGAGGCCGCCCTGATAAATCAAGTCGACGATGAGCTTCAATTCGTGCAGGCATTCGAAGTAGGCGATCTCCGGCTGATAACCGGCGTCCACGAGCGTCTGGAATCCGGCTTTGATGAGCGCGCTCACGCCGCCGCAGAGAACCGCCTGCTCGCCAAAAAGATCGGTCTCGGTTTCTTCCTTGAATGTGGTTTCAATCACACCGGCGCGCGCCGCGCCGAGAGCCTTGGCGTAGGAGAGAGCGAGCTGTTTGGCTGAGCGGGTCGCGTCCTGATGAACCGCGAGCAACGCAGGAGTGCCGCCGCCTTCGACGAAGACCTCGCGGACGCGATGGCCGGGAGCCTTCGGAGCGACCATGGTGACATCAATATCGCGCGGAAGTTGAATCGTGCCGAAGCGGACGTTGAATCCGTGCGCGAACATCAGCATTTTTCCGGCTGAAAGATGGCGTGCGATGTCCTTTTCGTAGATCGCGGGCTGGGCGGTGTCGGGCGTGAGAATCATGATCACGTCGGCCCAGGCCGAAGCGTCGGAAACCGAACGCACAGTCAATCCCGCGGCGACGGCGCGCTGGCGCGACCCGCTTCCTTCGTGAAGGCCGACGCAGACGTTGCAGCCGCTATCGCGCAGATTCAGCGCGTGGGCGTGGCCCTGCGAGCCGTAACCGATGATCGCAATTTTCTTTTTTTGAATCAGGGAAATATCTGCCGCCTCATCGAGATAGATCGTTGCCATCGGCCGCTCCTAAGAGAATTGAAAATCGCCGAAACCGCGGGGTTTCGGTTCAAAAAAAATCAGACGGACTGCGAAACTTCGAGCTGGGACGCGAGTTCCTTGGAGTTGCGCGCGTGCTTGCCCAAAGCTTTTTTGACGCCGCGCGACATCACCACTTGCCCGGTCCGAACCATTTCGAGAATCCCGAACGGGCGCAGGACTTCTTCGAGCGCCTGAATTTTATCCTCGGTTCCCGTGATTTCGACGATGAGCGATTGCGGCGCGAGATCAACGACGCGCGCGCGGAAGACGCGAACGATTTCCATCAGACGGTGGCGCGAGTCTTCCAGGGCCTCGACCTTGATCAAAGCGAGGCTGCGCGAAATGGTCGAAATATGAGTGACGTCATGGACTGAAAGAACGTTCACGAGCTTATACAGATTCGCTTCCACGCGATGCGCCGCGCCTTCGCTGATTCCGGCGACGATGGTCATGCGAGAAATGCCCTCTCGCTCGGTGTGGCCGACCGTCAACGATTCAATGTTATAAGCCCGGCGGCGGAAAAGCGACGCGACGCGGTTCAGCACGCCCGGCTGGTTTTCGACGTAGAGGACGAACGTGTGCATTTTTTGGTTTTCAGACATCGGAGGCCTTCTCGACGAGTGGATTTGGCCGGCGAATCATCTTGTGCAAGTCGGCGCCCGCCGGAACCATTGGATAAACGCTGTCTTCCTGCTCGACCTGAAAATCAATCAGCGCCGGGCCGGATATCTCTCGCGCTGCACGAAGCGCGGGAAGCACATCGGAGCGCGAGCTCACAATGACGCCGGAAATGCCGAAGGCCTGAGCCAACTTGGCGAAATCGGGATTCAGCAACGGCGTCGAAGAATATCGGCCGTCGTAGAAGAATTGCTGCCACTGACGGACCATGCCGAGATAGCCGTTATTGATGATGGCGATTTTAACGTCGATTCGCTCCTGCACGATGGTGGCGAGCTCGGCCATGGTCATCTGAAATCCGCCATCGCCGACGACGACCCAGACTTCGGCATCGGGCCGGGCAAATTTCGCACCAATGGCCGCCGGAAGAGCGAAGCCCATGGTGCCGAGGCCGCCGGAGGTGATCAGGGAGCGCGGCCGTTCGTGCTTGTAATATTGCGCTTCCCACATCTGATGCTGGCCGACGTCGGTGACCACGAGAGCGTTGCCCTGCGTCTCGCGCCAAAGATCGTGAATCACATGCGCGGCGTAGAGATGCCCGTTATCGGGAAGATTCTGAATGTCGCGGACGGAGGAATCGTGCTTCAAGCCACGGATGTAAGAGAGCCAGTGGCCGCGGTCCCGGGATTTGACGCTGGGAAGCAAGCGCAGTAGGACTTCGCGCAGATCGCCGATGAGCGGGACATCAACGTGGACGTTTTTGTTGATTTCCGCGGGATCGATCTCGACGTGAATTTTTTTCGCCGACGGCGCATAGGTTTTCAAGTTGCCGGTGACGCGGTCGTCGAATCGCATTCCGAACGCCAGCAGCAAGTCGGATTCCTGAATCGCGGTGTTAACCCAGGATTCGCCGTGCATTCCCATCATGCCGAGCGAGAGCGGATGCGAAGCCGGAAACGCGCCCAAGCCGAGCAAAGTTTCGGCGACCGGGATGGAGGCTTTTTCCGCGAAGGCAATCACTTCGTCCATCGCGCCGGAGAGAATAATTCCGTGTCCGGCGAGGATGACGGGACGCCGGGCTTCATTGATCAGCTCAACCGCGCGAGCGAGAGCATCCGCTTTCGGAAAGTGGACCGGCTCTTCGCGGCGGGGCGCGGGAGCAGCGGCTTCCCAATCAAACTCGCAGGAGGAGTTCTGCGCGTCCTTGGTGATGTCAATTAGAACCGGGCCCGGACGGCCGGAAGCGGCGATCTGAAAAGCTTCGCGAATGCTGGGCGCAATTTCGTCGGCCGAAGTGACGAGATAGTTGTGCTTGGTGATGGGAAGAGTGATGCCGGTGATGTCGGTTTCCTGAAAGGCGTCCGAGCCGATGAGTTTGCTCCCCACCTGGCCGGTGATGCAGACGATGGGGGAGGAATCCATCATGGCGGTGGCGATGCCGGTGACCATGTTGGTGGCGCCGGGGCCGGACGTGGCGATTGCGACGCCAACGCCGCCGCCGGCGCGCGCGAAACCATCGGCCATGTGGGTGGCACCCTGCTCGTGACGTACGAGGACGTGATGCGTCTTGTATTTCGTCAGCGCGTCGTAGGTGGGCAGAATCGCACCACCGGGATAGCCAAAAACGCAGTGAACGCCGAGGCGTTCGAGGCTCTCCCAGATGATTTCGGCGCCAGTCTTAATCACGCTTTCAGGTCCTTTTCGGCTGCTGCGAGGGCGGCGGACCGACCTCTTGGCGTAGACGGCCAGATCTTTCGACATTCAAACCTTCCCAGTAGGCCCCAAACCGGCGATTGGAGTCCAATTTATATTAATGACGGCTTCAATAAATCAATTTTATGGCCCAATACGAGTGCAAAGCGCTGAGCGGCTGAAGCGCGAGGCGCCAGAGCCTCAGGTCTAACCGTTGGATCGTCATGGCCTGCGGAGACCTAAGCCACATCTCTCAAAGCGGCCATAAAACACAAAACCCGCCTGCCAGGTCATCTTCTGGCGGCGGGCTCGAGTTGCTGTTCGGTTTTGCTTTGAACTCAGCTGCCTCGCACGCCAGAAGACACACTCGGTACTGCAATAATAATTCGTACCGGTTGGGTCAGTTTCAGGCTGGCGAGCAGCATGCTGTTACTTTACCGGCCAAAGGCGTTGGCGTCAACGATTTGGCCGGATCGAGTGCCCTTCTTAGCAATTCCGCCGGAAACGGGAGGCCCTGGACCGCGGCAAAGAGGTCCGTCGCTAACCAAAATCTTCGGAATCGCGCAATCATGCTCAGTTTGATAGGCTACGCGGACCATGCGCATCCAACTTAGCTTGATATTGGCGGGCGTTGCGGCAACGGGCATTATTGCCCAGGATCAGAAATCCCTTTCCGGGCGGCTGGCCGCGCAAAACGCGCTGTTTGACGAGCAATACGAAAGCGACCTGCGCAATTTTCCGGAACGCGCGACCGCCTACGGAGACTATCGCTACAACGACAAGCTCAGCGATTACTCGCTCGCGGCAATCGCCGAGCGGCATAAAACGGATGAGGCATTTCTGGCGCGGCTGGAAGCGATTTCGACCGAAGGCTTTTCGGATCAGGACCAACTCTCGCACGAACTGCTGGTCCGCGTTCTGAAGCAGCGCATCACGGATTACGGTCTCAAAGAATACGAGATGCCGATCAACCAGCAGAGCGGCCCGCAGACAAATCTGGCCGATCTGCCGAATGCGGTTCCGCTGGACAGCGTGAAGCATTACGAGGATTACATCGCGCGGCTTCATCAGATACCGCGCGCGCTCAGCCAGAGCACCGAAGTACTTCGCGCTGGCATGAGGGACAAGCTCATGCCCGTGCGGTTTTTGCTGGAGAAGATTCCCGCTCAATGCGAAGGCATCATCCAGGCGGATCCGTTTCTCCGCCCAACAAAGAAATTCCCTTCCGACATATCGGCCGAGGATCAAAAACGGCTGACGCAGGAAATCACGGAAGCGATTAACGACGAGGTGTTCCCTGCTTACAAAACGTTCGCGACATTCGTCCGCTCCGAATACGCGCCGGAGGGCCGCACAACGCTGGCGATCACATCGCTGGCGGACGGCGAGAAGCGCTACGCCAACGACATCTACGGACGGACCACGACCCACATGACGCCGAATGAGATTCATGAGCTTGGGCTGCGCGAAATCGATCGAATCCAGGGAGAAATGCTGGAAATCGCGAAGCAACAGGGATTTTCCGATCTGGCTTCGTATCGCGAATCACTGAAAACAAATCCAAAATACATTCCTACGTCCGCGGAACAGATTCTCGACGATTTTCGCCGTTACATCGCGCAGATGGAAACGAAGCTTCCCGAGCTTTTCACGCTCTCGCCCAAATCGCCGGTTACCGTGGAGGCCATACCGGATTTCGACAAGGGCTCCGCGACGCACTACATGTCGGGTACGTCCGACGGGAAACGGCCGGGCCGCGTGGTGGTGGCGACTTCAGACTTCGCGCATCGCTCGATGATTGACGACGAGGCAGTCGCTTACCACGAAGGCGTTCCAGGACATCACATGCAGTTTTCCGTTCAGCAGCAGCTGACCGGGTTGCCGAAATTTCGCCAGCACGGCCTGGGCTTCAATGCCTACACCGAAGGCTGGGCGCTCTATTCCGAACAACTCGGCAAGGAAGTTGGTTTTTATCAGGACCCCGCATCGGATTACGGACGGCTGTCGTCGGAACTTTTTCGCGCGGTGCGTCTGGTGGTCGATACAGGAATTCACGCGCAAGGGTGGTCGCGCGACCAGGTTGTTGAATTCATGCGAAAGACGGGCGCGGTGGACGAACCGACAATTCAGTCCGAGACGGATCGCTACATTTCCTGGCCGGCGCAAGCGCTCAGTTACAAGCTCGGCCAGCTCAAGTTCCGCGAGCTGCGCGAGCGCGCGCGAAAGGAATTGGGACCGAAGTTCGACATTCGCAAGTTCCACGACGAAATGATCAATGGCGGATCACTGCCGCTGGATCTGCTGGAAGCGCGAACGGACAAATGGATTGCGGAAGAAAAATCAAAGTGAAAAATTTCGATTACGAGCCGGGCTTGGCAGCCGGCGCGGCCGCGTGCGAATGCAAATGGACTTGAGCGGCGGGATAACAGCCAAGGACTCGATACCACTCGGCGCGATCGCTCAGCTCGGCGAGAGCTTCAACGATTTTCGGATCGGCGATCGAACCTTCGATATCGAGATAAAAGTTGTAATGCCAGGGGCTGCCCTTGATCGGACGGCTCTCGATCTTCAGAAGGCTGATGCCACGCCCGGCGAAAACGCCGAGCGCGGAATAGAGCGCGCCGGGCTGATGCTTGACGCGGACGACGAGTGAAATTTTGTTCGCGGCGTCTTTGGTCTCAGGCTTAGCTGAGAGCAGAACGAATCGAGTGAAATTCTCCGGATAGTCCTGCAGATTTTCGAGCAGAACCACCCCGCCGTAAAATTCGGCTGCGCGGCGCCCGGCGATCGCGGCCGCCGATGGATCGCCCTTTTCCATGATGAGGCGCACGCTGCCCGCGGTGTCGCTCGCAGCAATCGGCTGGATTTCCGGATGGTCGAGAAAGAAGCGGAGACATTGAGCGAGCGCGACGGGGTGCGAGTAAACGCTGCGGATCGCGCCGAGCTTTGCGCCGGGGCAGGCGATCAGATCGTGGGCGATCGGAATGGTGACCTCCGCAATAATGTACAGCGAACAATCGAGCAAGAGATCGTAAGACTGGTGAACGGAGCCGGCCAGCGTGTTCTCCAGCGGCGCAAGCGCGAAATCGGCCGCGCCTTCGGGAATCGCGGAGAAGAGAGATTCGAAAGTCGGCCGCGGAACCAACTGCACATTTTCACCGGCCAGTTTGATCACCGCTTCTTCGCTGAAGGCGCCGCGCTCTCCTTGAAACGCGATTCGCGGTGAGTTTTGAGAAGAGGTCACCGGGGGATTCTACCGGGTCTTTGCAGTCAGTTGCGAGAATTGATTCTCAAGTTCGCCCGCGCGAGCCGAATTTCCGGAGCGCTGCTCGGCGTTCGCGGCCAGTTGAAGGAGAAGCGGGCTTTGCGGCGATTCCTGGAGCGCGAGTTCGCATTCGGCAGCCGCTTCGAAGTAGAGACTGAAGGAGGAGAAAACGGAAGCGCGGCCGAGATGCTGGACGATGCCGCTCTGCGAATCCCATTCAGCCAATTCGCGCTCCAGCTTCTTCTGATCGGGCGGCGTGAGGACCGTAAACGTTACCGCGTAATCCTGCCCCGCTTCATCGTGCAGGCGCAGGACGAGCGGATCGCGGCCTCCACGGTCGCGATACTTTTCCAGGGCGTCGCGCAACGGCTGCGAATCGAACGAACCGGACCCGCCGGGGATGCCGCCGAACGAAAAGAGTCCATCGCCGCCACTTTTCGGCACGATTGTGAGCGCCACTTCACCGATGCGCGCAGGTGGCGTCCAGCGAACGATGAACGTCTGCGGATCAACAGCGCCTTCCGAAGAAGGAGAAGTGAAAATGGTGGACGGGTAGCTCGCGCCACGCGTCGCGGCGAGATCGGAGTACTTTACAACATCGGTCAGAGCATCTTGCGAGACGACGCGATAGCATTCGTCGCCCGAAACGCTTTTATACTGTTTTGAAACGAGAACCGTGACGCTACCTGGCGTCTGGGGTGAGCACCTCACCTTTTCGCCCTCGAGAAGAGGCCGTGGCACGCCGCGCGTGGGACTAATCTTTTTCCAGCCGCTCTGGCCGGGTTCCTGAATTTGGGCGCTGCAGGTGTTCGCAACGACCACGCCGGCGAAAGAAGGCGACTGAGAATTCGCGCGAAGAGGAACGAGCAGAAAAGCGAAGGCAAGAAACGGCGCAGAAATGCCGACAAAAAGATTCGTTGTCGCACATGGCCGGATTGGCGCGCGATTTGCCAACGCATTCATGGGACTTGGTACAGCCGGAGCCGTTCTGGCACCAACGATAGCAAAACCGGCCTGCGCGTCAAGCAAGGCGGGCGCTGCAACGCGGCCGGCCTAGAGATGGAGCGGCAACTGCCGGAACAACGATTCCAACATCAATCCGGCTCCCACAAACGGCGAATCATCCCACATCAGCCGAATTCCGCTCAGGACGTAAATTCCGACCACGATTGCCAGCGCGACGACGCTTATCGTCACGGTGATGTG
>DASPVY010000226.1:0-4910 GCA_035622115.1 Candidatus Acidiferrales bacterium | reverse complement strand
AGGAAACTCAGCGGCACGGAAGAATACGCCGTGGCGAAGATGCGGCTCTTTCAAGCTTTCGATGAGGACGAAAATTTCAGCGCAACGCGGCCCGTTCTGATCGTGGACTCATCGAACCTCGCAGCTCTGCTCGCCGAGCTCGATATATAGCGCTCGCGGTTATCGCCCAAGCGCGTGGCGCAGCGCGGCGTCCAGTTCCACGTATCGAAATAAAAAATTCGCATCGGCCAGTTTCTTCGGCGCCACACGCTGGCTCGAAAAGAGCAGCGCATCGGCCATTTCGCCCAGCAACGGGCGCAGGATGAATGCAGGCGCCGGAAACAGCGCCGGGCGGCGCAAGACACGCGCGAGCGCGCGCGTGAAATCCGCGTTGCGCGCCGGATTCGGCGAAACAACATTCACGGGCCCAAGCAGCGAGGGCGTGACAATCGCGTGACGAATCGCGCTTACCGTGTCTTCGAGCGTCACCCACGACATCCACTGTTTGCCCGTGCCGAGTTTTCCACCCAGGCCCATCTTGATCGGCGTCACCATTCGAGGCAGCGCGCCGCCGCGCATCGAGAGAATGATTCCAAATCGAACAATCACCGTACGAATGCCCGCCGTCTCCGCCTGCGTTGCGGCGGCTTCCCAATCGCGCGAAAGCCCGGCAAGAAAATCCTTGCCGGACGCGCTTGTTTCCGTCAGGGGTTCATCGCCGCGATCGCCGTAGAATCCGATCGCCGAAGCGGATACGAACACTTGCGGCTTAATTTTCAGCTGCTTCAAATCGCGAACGAGTTTCTCGGTCAAGTTGACACGGCTTGAGCGCAGCAACGCTTTGCGTTTGGCGGTCCAGCGCCCTTCGCCAATGGAAGCGCCAGCCAAATTGACGACGGCATCCGCGCCTTCGGCCGCGTTCAAATCCATTTCACCCGTTTCAGGATTCCAGGCGACGTCGTCGCGGCCCGCGGTTTTCGGCGGCCGGGCGAATGCCCCGACGGAATGGCCCTCGGCGCGCAACGCAGCGGCCAGCGCGGCGCCGACGAGCCCCGAAGCTCCCGTGATCAAAATCCGCATGGCGATTGCTCCTTCAGGAATCGCGCGTGTTCCGCGGCTCTATTTGGTTTCTGCGCCCACGCTACGGCTCGTCTGGGGCGGCGTCAAGAATTACCATTGCGGGTCGCGTTTTTGCTTTGTTCCGAAAAATGCGAACGCGCTGAAAATGCTGGAATGCGAGAAATTGAATAGCGCTTTGGCCTGCATCGTTTGGCGCAAGCTGCTAGAATGGCGGACTTCGCATTGCTAAACGAAAAGAGCGATGGAATGCAGCGATCGGCGCGCCATGCTTTGATTCTTGCACTCGGCCTCGCTTGCGCGATCAGCGTGCTGGCGAAGGTGCGCCGCGCGCCCGCCGGCAATCGAATCCGCGGCTTCCTGGCCTCGCGCGTCGCCGCCGAAGAGCAACTCGAGCAAAAATTACGGAGCATTCCAGAGGCCGCGCACGCCGAAAGCAATCTGCGGCATTTAACCTCCGAGCCGCACATGGCCGGCACGGAAGCCAGCCATCGCGTGGCGGAGTGGCTTCGGGCGCAGTATGAGAGCTACGGTTTCGATGCCGCGATCGTTTCCTATAGCGTCTGGCTGCCAATGCCGATCGAAGTTCACCTGGAGATCGCCGGGCCGGATCAGAAAACTCTGGCGACCCAGGAGCAGCCCTACGACGTCGACAAAGACACGTTCGATCATCGCGCCGCGATCGGATTCAACACCTACTCTCCCTCGGGCGATGTAACCGCGCAGGTGGTTTACGCGAATTACGGAATGGTGGCGGATTATCGCGTTCTCGAAGCGCGCGGCATCAGCGTGGAAGGCAAAATCGTCCTCGCGCGCTACGGCAAAGGCTATCGCGGCATCAAGGCGCGGCTCGCCGAAGAACACAAAGCCGCGGGCCTGATCATCTTTTCCGATCCTTCCGACGACGGCTACGACGCCGGCGACGTTTTTCCCGGCGGCCCGTGGCGCCCCGCGAGCGGAATTCAGCGCGGCTCGATTCTTTACACCGAGATTTATCCCGGCGATCCGCTCACTCCCGGATTTGCGTCAACTTTCCCTGCCAAGCATCTGGCTCCAGCCGATGCCGCCAGCCTTCCGCGCATTCCTACGATTCCGATCAACTCGCAGGACGCCGCCGCAATTCTCAGCCGCCTCGACGGGCCAAAAGTTCCGCGCGATTGGCAGGGCGGCCTGGCGATGACGTATCACGCCGGACCGGGCCCCGGCGTGGCGCATCTGAAAGTGGCGATGGATTATCAGCAGCACACCATCTACGACGTGATCGCGCGGCTTCGCGGCGAAGACAACGAGGAATGGGTGGTGCTCGGCAATCATCACGATGCATGGGTGTATGGCGCGGTTGATCCCGGCAGCGGAACGGCGACGATGCTCGAGCTCGGCCGCTCGCTCGGCGAGTTGGCGCGTTCGGGCTGGAAGCCGCGCCGCTCGATCGTCATTTGCGAGTGGGATGGCGAAGAACCTGGACTGCTCGGCTCGACGGAATGGGTCGAGGATAATCTCAAGGAATTGCAGGCGAAGGCCGTGACGTACATCAATACCGATGTCGGAGTCGCCGGCCCCAATTTTTCGGCGTCCGCCTCGCCTTCGCTCAGCCAGTTCATTCGCGAGGCGACGCGCGAAGTGGCCGATCCAATTTCCGGACGCACGGTCTACGAGATGTGGAAAGACCGCGTCGAGCATCCGAAGCCCGAGGGCGGGCCTGCCGTGGCGCGCGAAGAGCCGCTCTTGGAAAACGGCGACGTGGCCGTGGGGGCGCTTGGCGCCGGCTCGGATTTCTGCGCTTTCTTCGACCACGCCGGAATTCCGTCGATGGATCTCGGATTCGGGGGCGACTACGGCGTCTATCACTCTCTCTACGACGATTTTTTCTGGATGAAACATTTCGGCGATCCCACGTTCGATTATCACGCGGCGCTGGCGCGCATCCTGGACACGCTGGTGCTTCGCCTGGATGAGGCCGACGTCCTGCCCTTCGATTATTCCGCCTACGCTGCCGATATTCAGCGCCGGCTCGAGGCGGTGTCGGCCGACGCAAAGAAGAGCGGCCTCGCCGATTTGAATCTCAACGCGCTCTCGGATGCAGTGGGCAATTTGAGCCGCGCGGCGGCGCAAGCGACGCCCGCGCTGAAAGCACTCGAGACCTCGCCGCCACTCGATCCGGCTCGCTATTCCGAACTCAACCACGACCTCGCCGATCTCGAGCAAGCTTTTCTCTCGCCGCGCGGCTTGATCGGCCGCTCGTGGTACAAGCACACGCTTTACGCTCCCGGCACCTACGCCGGATACGAAGCTACGCGGCTGCCCGGCTTGCGCGAAGCCGTCGACCGGAAAGATGCGCCCACGGCGCAGCAGGAGGCCGACGAAATCGCCGCCGCCGTTTCGCGCGCCGCCGCGCAGTTGCAGAAAATCGCGCAGGTGGCGCTACCCGCATCGGCCGCGCCCGCGTCTGCGCCGGGCCAGTAGCGGCGCCAAATTCGGCCGGCAGCTTATTTCACCCATCGACATTCTGGTTTATGGAGCCGGCGTCATTGGCACGTTGTACGGCGCCAAGCTGCAACTTGGGGGACATCGCGTAACAGTCCTCGCGCGATCCGAACGATGCGCGGCGATCAAAGCGCAAGGTCTGGTGATCGAGAACGTGGTGAGCGGTGCGCGGTCGGCGACGCGAGTCTCGACCGTCGAGCGGCTCGATCCCGGCGACCGGTACGATCTCGCGCTGATCACAGTGCGACGCGAGCAACTGTCCGGTATCCTTCCGGCACTTCAGGGGAATCGAAATATTCCAACCCTGCTTTTTATGCAGAACAATCCTTTGGGCGCGAGCGAACTGGCCGATACTTTGGGGCGTGAAAGGGTACTGCTCGGCTTTCCTGGGGCGGGCGGCACGCTCGAAGGCTGGAGAGTCAAATACGTGATGATCGCGCAACAGCCGACAACCTTGGGCCAATTGGACGGGAGCCGAACCGCTCGATTGCGCGTGCTGGCGAAAATGCTCGAGGCGGTTGGCTTTCGGACGCACATCGAGCGCGACATGGATGCCTGGCTCAAGGCGCACGCGTTCTTCGTTACGGCAGTCAGCGGCGCACTCTATCTTTGCGGAGGGGATTGCCGACGGCTATCGAACGATCGCGCGACGCTGAGGCTGATGACCAGCGGAGTCCGCGAGGGATATCGAGCGGTGCGGGCGCTTGGGCGCCCCGTTCGGCCGTTGGGGCTCAACGTGCTGTTTAACTGGGTGCCGCAGGCGATCGGCGTCTCTTACTGGCGACGATTCTTCTCGGCTCCGATGGCCGACTACGTGATCGGCCGCCATGCCCGATCTTCTTTCGGAGAAATGCGCGCATTGGCCGACGATTGTCGAACGCTGCTGGCCAAAAGCGGCGAGCGCGCGCCTTCGCTCGAGCGGCTGTACCGCGCAATCGACTCTTATGCGGAGCGCGGCTGAAAGAAATTATTTTCAGGCAATTCAGATCGAGCGAAGTCGCACGCGAAGCGGGCTTTCACCGAACTCCGACCACGAGGCAAGCAAAGGCGGTCAGCCTGATTTCGGGCAGGACTGACGGATCCATCTACCGAGTGTCCTCGGTGTCGTTGTACAGCGGGCAATATCGCAGCGGGACGTCCTTGGTCATTGGTTGCGGTGTGGGTTCGGACTCCATGCAGAATCGCGTCCAGCGCGCGTTCTTAAATTGGTCGATATAGGCGATGCATCCTACAAACCAGAGATGCTTCAAATCGGGTTCGGCAGGCCCTTGCCACGGATCGCGAGGAGAGCCGATGGTTTCCGTGTGCGACTGACCCTGGAAGAGCATGAACCCCATGGGCGCCTGTTCAGTGAGTCCGGAACCGAGCGG
>DASPVY010000225.1:0-4667 GCA_035622115.1 Candidatus Acidiferrales bacterium | reverse complement strand
CCAGATTCGAAGATGCTGCTGCCGTCGGCATCAGTAAAATCGATGAAACCCGGTCAAATAAAAATTCACAATCGTGTAGCTGAAAAGCACCGCCGCGAAATTGCACGCGCACATCAGCGCCGCCCTTGAGCCGCGCCAGTTAGCGGTCTGTGCCAGCCAGAGATAGATTGCGTAGGCCGCAAAAATCGCCAGCGTGATGATCACCTTCGGATCGGCCGCCGAGTAGGTCCCGCGCAGGCGATGCTCCCAGATAAATCCGAACGTAATTCCCAGCGTGAGCGCTGCCAGGCCCACCCACACGCTGCTGCGGCTCATGCTTTCCAGCACGTCCAGAGCCGGAAATCGCCAGAACGTCAATCCGGGTCGCCGTGCCTTCAGTACGCGATTCTGAATCAGATAAATCACGCTCAGCGCAAATGAGAGAGCGAACGAGGAGTACGCCAGCGTATTCAGCGTCACATGCAGCGCGAACAGCGCGCCTCGCGCCGGCGGGGGCCCGGGAGCCGCCCGCGGCACCAGCAGCGTCACCGCAATCATCCACACCAGCAGAATCGCGGTCACGATCACGCCCACCGAGCGCTGCCGGTGGAAAAATTCGAGGCCGAGGTACGTTGCGCCCAGCAGCCACGCGAACAGCGACATCGACCCGTAGAGATCGTCGTATGGGACGGCATGGATCCAGCGCGAGCGCTCCAGCAACGCCAGATAGTGAAATACCAGCCCCGTGGCCAGCAACAGCGTCGCCACGCGCCCCGCCCATCGGTCAGCCGAATAAAGATATCGAGCGTAGCAGACCAGGCTCAGAGCGTAAATTCCGATGCAGGCATAGCTCCAGGCAAAGCTCATCCGGCGCCCTCCGGGCGGAAGGCGTTCACACGATTATTCGGTTTCGACCCCAACAAACACGCCTCATGGGATAACAGGCATTTATTATAGCTCCGAAACCTCGGCTGGCCCTTTTCGTATGTAGGGTCCCTCGTCATGGATCGTACGCCCATGCGGGTCGCCGGCGCCGTCCGCATCGTCGCGCTGGCTTCCAGCCGGCGGGTTTACGTGGTATAGAAAAATGCGACTGAATGCCCCACGCCGCGAAAAATCGCCGGCAAGGATGCCCTTCGAGGCTCAGGACAAGCCAGCGCGACGAATGCGGGCGGTCCGTATTAATGCCAGGCCCAATTTCAAAGCGATGCCACATCCATCGGTCCCACATCATTCGCATGAATCATGACGACGTACCCCACATAATCGGTCGTGCCTTTCCTTGTGGTGTCCGTCGTCATGGATCGTACGCCCGTGCCGGTCGCCGCGGCCGCCCGCATCGTCGCGCTGGCTTCCAGCCGGCGGGTTTACGTGGAATAGAAAAATGCGACTGAATGCCCCACGCCGCGAAAAATCGCCGGCAAGGATGCCCTTCGAGGCTCAGGACAAGCCAGCGCGACGAACGCGGGGCGGTCCGTCTTATTAAGACGGACCGATTCGCTTCTTCGCCGACGAAACCTCACAAACCAGCGTTTTTATTGGTGTTTTGACGACTAAATCTCCGCTATGATAGCCGTTGAATCGTTCGCCGTATGCCCGATGAAATTTACAATCGCAAGCAGCTTTTCCTCCGCGCCTGCCGCTGTGAACCCGTAGGCCGCGTACCTGTTTGGATCATGCGGCAAGCCGGGCGTTACCTTCCCGAATACCGCGCCTTGCGTGAAAATCACTCATTCCTTGAGCTTTGCAAGACACCTCAACTCGCCGCTGAGGTGTCGCTCCAGCCGTTCCGGCGGCTCGGCGTAGACGCCATAATCGTCTTTTCGGACATCTTGATCGTCGCCGAAGCTATGGGCTTGCCGCTCGAAGTTCCCGACTCGGGCCCGGTCCTCGGAAATCCGGTCCGCGATCCGCGCGATGTCGAGCGGCTTCGCATTTTCGATCCGAACTCATCCGCGCGGTTCGTCGGCGACGCCATTCGCGAAATCTGCCGGAGCGCCGGCCCGTCGGTCCCCGTTCTCGGGTTCGCTGCTGCGCCCTGGACACTCGCCTGCTACATGGTCGAGGGTCAAACGCGCGGCGAGCTCGTCAACATCAAGCGGATGCTCTATACGGCGCCGAGCGTCTTGCGCGCACTTCTCGAAAAAATCGCTCGCGCCACCGCGCCATATCTTCTCGCTCAAATTGAGGCGGGCGCCGCCGCTGTTCAGCTCTTCGACACCTGGGCCGGCGAGCTTAGCCGCGAGGAATACGACTCTTTCGCGTTGCCTGCAACGCAGCGCCTGATCGAAGAATTACGCGTGGCCGGCGCGCCTGTCATTCTGTATTCAAAAGGCACCGCGCATCTCCTCGAATCGCTCGCGAAAGCTGGCGCGGAAGTGCTGAGCGTCGACTGGCGCATCGCTCTCGATGACGCGCGTCGGCTGCTCGGGCCTTCCGTCGCGCTCCAGGGTAATGTCGATCCTCGTGTCTTGCTGACGCGTGAAGACCTCGCCTCAGACGCTGCGCGCAGCGCCATTTCCAAGACCGCCGGCCTCGGCCACATCCTGAATCTCGGACACGGAATTTTGCCGGACACGCCGGTGGAAATCGCCCAGGCCTTCATCCGTGCGGGCCAGGAGTACCGTTTGGCCGCCGAGGGCGCGCGCGCCGAAGCAGGCCGGAGCGTTTAGCTGCAAACTCGATTTGCCATGCCGGAGCAGAATCACAATTCGCTGGATGCTGGCACGATTTCGCAGGTGTCCGAGCAATTTCTCGCCAAGTACAATTGCCCGGGCCCGCGCTACACCAGCTATCCCACCGCTCCGGTCTGGAAGGAAGACTTTGGTCCCGACGATTTGGAAAAAGTCTATGCCGCCGCCGACTCCGCCGCCACTCCGGTCTCGCTCTACATGCACATTCCCTTTTGCGAGAGCTTGTGCCTCTTCTGCGCGTGCACCGTTTCCATTCAAAAAGACAAGAGCGTTTCCGTTCCGTACCTGGCGACGCTCGAAAACGAAATCGAGCACGTCGGCCGCTTCATTTCAAAGCAGCGTCCGGTGGTCCAATTTCACTGGGGCGGCGGTACCCCGACATATCTGAGCCCGAACCAGATGGACGAGTTGTTCGGCTTGGCCCGCGATAATTTTTCCTTCGCGCCGGACGCCGAAATTGGGATTGAAGTCGATCCGCGCGTCACCACGCACGAGCATCTCGCCACGCTCCGGCGCCTCGGCTTCAATCGCCTCAGCATGGGCGTCCAGGATTTCAATGCGCTGGTCCAGCAGACAGTTCACCGCATCCAGCCCTACGAAATGACGCGCGATCTCATCAGCGACGCGCGCGCGCTCGGCTTTGACAGCATCAACGTGGACCTCATCTACGGCCTGCCGCTTCAAACCATGGACTCCTTCGCGGCAACCGTCGACCAGGTTCTGACCTTGGCTCCCGATCGCGTGGCGATGTTCAGCTACGCTCACGTTCCCTGGCTCAAGAAGCAGCAGGGTTCCTTCGTCAGCCATCTGCCGGAAGGCATGGAGAAATTCCGGATCTTCCGCATCGGCCTCGAACGCTTCCTCGCGGGCGGCTACCAATATATAGGCATGGATCATTTCGCGCGGCCGGGAGACGAACTCGCGGTCGCCCAGCGCAATCGCACTTTGCATCGCAATTTTCAAGGTTACACCACGAAGGCCGGCGCCGATCTCTATGGCCTGGGCGTCAGCGCCATTAGCGGCTTCAGCTCGGCCTACGCCCAAAATTATCGCGAAGTTCCGGCCTACTCCTCCGCGGTCTCGCGACGCGGCATCGCCACCATGCGCGGCTATCGCCTCACCCAAGACGATTGCCTTCGCCGCGATGTAATCGGCCGCTTGCTCTGTCACACGGTGATTCCGAAGCGGGAAATCGAGCGCAAGTTTTCGATCGTTTTCGACGATTATTTCGCTCCCGAGCGCGCTCGCCTCGAAGAATTTCGCGGCGATGGCCTCGTGGCCTTCGATGATGACGAAATTCGCGTCACTCCGCTCGGCCGCGTTTTCATTCGCAATGTCGGCATGATTTTCGATCGCTATCTTCGCGAACAGCAAATGGCTAGCCGGCCGCTCTTTTCTAAAACTCTCTGAGCTCGCGACTATGCCGCCGCCCATCCAGGTCGCCGTCATCGGAGCCGGAATCTCCGGCCTTTCCTGCGCTCATCGCCTGCGGCAGTTCGGCCTCTCCGTCATAGTTCTTGAATGCCACGCCCACGCTGGCGGAGTCATCGGCACAATCGAACGCAACGGTTTCCGCTTCGAATCCGGCCCGCAAAGCTTCCTCGGCACCAGGCCCGCGATGGAGCTCATTCGCGCGCTCGGCATCGAAGGCGAAGTCCTGCAAGCCAATCCTCGCGCCCCACGTTACGTTTTCAAGCAAGGGCGTCTCTGCGCGGTTCCCATGTCTCCGCCCGCTCTGCTTGCCAGTTCGCTTCTCAGCCTCAGCTCGCGTTATCGCGTTCTATCCGAACCCTTCCGCCGCTCATCGCCGTCCGTGGTCGATGAGTCCGTCGCCGCTTTCGTGCGCCGGAAGTTCGGCCAGGAAATTCTTGAATATCTCGTCGCGCCTTTCGTTTCCGGCGTTTACGCCGGCGATCCCGAAGTGCTCAGCCTCAAAAGCGCGTTTCCGTCGCTCGATGAATGGCAGCGCCGGCATGGCAGCATCATTCGCGGCGC
>DASPVY010000224.1:0-5483 GCA_035622115.1 Candidatus Acidiferrales bacterium | reverse complement strand
AGTCTTTGCGTGGCGCCGCTCTCGCATGCGGCGGGTGTCGTAGCCTTTGCGATGTTCTCGCTCGGCGCGACAAATGTGGTGCTGCCTGGATTCGAGCCGCTCGAAGTGCTCCAAGCGATCGAGCGGCACAAAGTGACGCATCTTTTTCTTCCTCCCACCGGGCTCTACAAGCTTCTGGCCCAACCCGAGATTTCGCGATTCGATTATTCGAGCCTGCGCGTGTTTCTTCTTGCGGGCTCTCCGGTTTCGCCCGACAAACTCAAGCGAGCCGTGGAAATCTTCGGGCCATGCATGTGCCAGAGCTACGGACAAACCGAAGCGCCGATGCTCTTGACTTGGCTGGATCAGAAAACGATTGAGGGAGCGGCTGCTGGAAATCACCCCGAGCGGCTGCGAAGCTGCGGCAAGCCGACATCCGCAGTACGGCTGGGGATCATGGACGAAGAAGGGCGGTTACTGGAGGCCAACCAGACGGCAGAAATCGTGGCGCGAGGATCGCTGGTGACGCCCGGTTATTACAATCTGCCCGATGCGACCGCTGAAGTTCGGAAATTCGGGTGGCACCACACCGGGGACGTCGGCTACCGCGACGACGACGGCTTCTACTACATCGCCGACCGCAAGAAAGACATGATCATCTCCGGCGGATTCAATGTTTTTTCGGCTGAAGTCGAGGCGGGGATTATGGCGCTCGCCGAAGTGCATGAATGCGCGGTGATCGGCGTTCCGGACGACACGTGGGGCGAAGCAGTGAAGGCGATCGTTGTGCTGCGAGAGGGCGCGACGCTCGACGAGCGGGCAGTAATCGCGCATTGCAAGGAGAAGCTTGGCGGCGTGAAAACGCCGAAGTCCGTCGAGTTCCGCAACGAGATTCCAAAAACGCCCGCAGGGAAAACAGACAGAAAGACGCTGCGCGCACCGTATTGGGCCGGAAGAGACCGGGCGGTGCATTAAACGCAGGCAGTCGCGAGGCATCGCCAAGCATAGAGATCCCCACCGAGAGCGAATGCACGTACAATAATAAAGCACATATTTTCAATCACTTGCGGCAAGCCAACGGATCGGTGGCCAACGGCGAAGAGTGCAGTCGAGAAGCTCGCCAAATAAGACTTGACATATTCCTATATGGATATATATTGATGCCGTGGCAAGAGCGGCCACAACGTCGGACGCGTTCAACGCCGTGGCGGAGCCCCGGCGGCGGGACATCCTGAATTATTTAGCGACGCAAGAAAGATCCGTCGGCGAGATTGTGGCCGCAATGCATCTGGAGCAGCCATCGGTTTCAAAGCACCTGAAGGTGTTGAAGGACGTCGGATTAGTGGAGGCTCGGAGGGAGGGTCGCCAGATGCTTTACAAGGTCAATGCGACGGCACTCCGGCCGTTGCACGAATGGACGAGCACCTTCGAGCGGCTGTGGAAACACCAGTTGCTGCGAATCACGGAACGGGCCGAGGCAAAAACTGAAGAGAAAAAATAGCTCTGTAGGGAACACAGAACGGAGGAAACCGTGAGCTCACCCGCATTATCACATGAGACGACGACGATCCACATCGCGCAGGAGATTGAAGTGCGCGCGTCAATCGAGGTGACGTTTGCCGCGCTGCTCGATCAGCTCGGACCGTATAACGAGACGCAGCCAGACAAGCCACTGCCGATGAAGCTCGAAGCATGGCCGGGCGGCAGATGGTATCGCGACCTGGGAGATAACAACGGCCATTACTGGGGAGCGGTGCAGGCGATTAAGAAACCGGCGCTGCTGGAAATTTGCGGACCGCTGTTTATGTCCAATCCAGTGATCAACAATCTTCAGTACCGGCTGAAGGAATCGGGTGGCGTGACAATCATTACCTTCCGGCACCAGGCGTTTGGATTGATTCTTGAGGAATATCGGAACGTGAAGAGCGGCTGGAATTACATTCACGAGAAGGTGAAGCAACGCGCGGAAGGCCCGCGGCCGCATTGAGGCGCGGGCGATTCGAGAACTTGGAGGTGGAAATATGTGCCCTGCATGTGTCGCGAGCGCAGCGGTGATGGCCGCCGGAGCGGGATCCACGGGAGGAATTCTGGCGGTGTGCATCGGAAAGTTCAGGAGGTTCTTCAGGGCGAGTGGTCTCGAATTGTTGCAGAAAATCAACGAGAGATAAAGCGGCAGCAGGAAAGGGGAAAGACATGGAGAATCGGAAAGAAGATCTCGCGATAAATAAACCACCGATCGTGTCGGCGCAGGAGTGGGAGGCTGCGCGCCAGACGCTACTCGTGAAGGAGAAGGCCCTCACCCACTCCCGTGACGCGCTGGCCGCCGAGCGGCGGCGGATGCCGTGGTTGCTCGTGGAGAAGAAGTACGAGTTCGACGGGCCAAAGGGCAAGATGAGCCTGCTCGATCTCTTCGAAGGCCGGCGCCAGCTGGTTCTCTATCGGGCTTTCTTCGAGCCCGGCGTCTTCGGCTGGCCCGAACATGCCTGCCGCGGCTGCTCCCTGGGCGCCGATCAGGTCTCGCACCTTTCCCATCTCAACGCTCGCGACACCACGCTCGCATACGCCTCGCGTGCGCCGCAGGCGGACATTGCGCGCCTGAAGGCTCGGATGGGATGGGAGATGCCCTGGTACACCATCACGGACAGCTTCGACACCGACTTCGGCGTGAATGAGTGGCACGGCCACAACGTGTTCATCCACGACGGCGACAAGGTCTATCGCACCTACTTCATCAATAGCCGCGGCGACGAGGCGATGGGAAGCACGTGGAGCTACCTTGACTTGACGGCGCTCGGGCGCCAGGAGGAGTGGGAGGACTCGCCGAAGGGCTACCCGCAGACTCCGACGTACAAGTGGTGGAACTGGCACGACCAATATGCTGCTGAGCCTATACCCAACGCGAAATGGGTCGAGATCGTCACTGACCCCAACGCAGCCGCCACTCGGAGACGCGAGGAGGAGTCGAAAGGGCGCGCCGCCTCCTGATTGCAACGTCGTCGAAGATCTAGTTGTGCGGAGACGTTTGCCGGGCGAGAGATTGATTCGCGCGAAAGATGACGTAGGCGCGGATGGCTGCGGCGTTGCCGCGCGACAATTCCTTTTTGAATGAGACCATTCCGTGCGGCTGCAGCAATCCATCGAGCACGATGTGGAACCATCCGTCGTTGGCCAGCGCGGACGAATAGCGAAGATCCGGCAAGACACCGCCGCTCACGGCAACATCACCGTGGCATTCCGCACAATAGCGCTGATAGAGCGCTTCGCCACTCTTGATCGATGCGGCGCTCGCGGTTGACGGAGGCGGATTGAGCGCGGGCCGCTCGGGCGGCTGAACGGCCGGAAGCGCGTCCTTACCGCCGATTTTGAACGCGAGCATTCGGCCGAGGTTTGGCGGCTTGCTGAGTTTTAGGGCGATTTCGCCAGTGGCCAGTGGAAATACGCCACCCCATCCGGAAAGCACAGCGATGTATTGCTCGCCGTTCACTTCGTAAGCCACGGGGCCTGCCATCACGCCGGTCTCAGCAGTAAAGGTCCAAAGTTTTTGCCCGTTGTCCGCACGATACGCTTCGAAAGCCCCATCGGCCGTGCCCTCGAACACCAAGTTCCCTGCCGTTGAAAGCACGCCGCCATTCCACGGGGCGTCGCGCTCGATTGCCCAGGCTTGTTTCTGTTGCAGGGGATCCCAGGCGACGAGTTTCCCTTTGACTGTGCCGAGAATCGCAGCTTTTATTTTCGGATCCTGCGGCATTCCGGCGGCCACCACGTCCACTCCGTAATTCGGCGCGAGCGATTTGACTTCGAACTGGTCGGGGGACTTGTACTTGAAACCGACGTCGTTTACCGGAATATAAACGAGTCCGGTCAGCGGATCGAAAGACATTGGCTGCCAACTGTGCGCACCGAGAGGACCGGGAACAACGGGCGCGGGATCCGTGCCCGGGTAGCGCGCAATGGGCGTTTCGACGGGACGTCCGGTTTTCATATCCACGCCGGTGGCCCAATTAATGTAAGTGTAGGGCTTCGCGGAGATGAGCGCCCCCGTCGCTCGATCGAGAACGTAGAAAATTCCGTTTTTCGGAGCGTGAAAAAGCAGTTTGCGAGGCTGGCCGTCGATCGTGACGTCCGCCAGGGTGATTTGCTGGCTGGCCGTGAAGTCCCACATCTCCGCCGGGGTCTCCTGATAGTGCCAGACGTATTCGCCGGTGTCTGGCCTGAGCGCGACGATCGAAGAAAGAAATAAATTGTCGCCGCCCCTGGGACTGCGAATGTGCCAGTTCCATGGCGCGCCGTTGCCCACGCCGAGGTAGAGAAGATCGAGCTCTGGATCGTAGACGATCGAATCCCAGACCGTACCGCCGCCGCCGAATTTCCACCATTGTCCGGTCCAGGTTTTTGCGGCTTTTGCGAGAATCGGATTTTCAAACGGCTTCGACGGATCGCCGGGGACGGTGTAAAAGCGCCAGATCAATTTGCCGGAGCCTGCGTCATATGCGGAAACGTAACCGCGGACGCTCATCTCGGCGCCGCCGTTCCCGATGATGACTTTCCCTTTGACGATGCGAGGCGCGCCGGTAATCGTGTAGCGCCATCGAGGATCGATGGTCAGCGTTTCCCAAACCTTATTTCCGGTCGCGGCGTCGAGCGCGATGATCCTGCCGTCGAGCGTGGCGAAAATCACTTTTCCTTTCCAGACGGCCGCACCTCGGTTCACAACGTCGCAGCAGGCATTGACGGCCCATTCGGGAGGGACTTTCGGATCGTAGCTCCAGAGCAATTTCCCCGTGGCGGCGTCCACAGCGAAGACTTTGCTCCAAGCGGAGGTGAAGTACATCACGCCATCCACCACAATCGGAGTGGCTTCCTGCCCGCGATGCGTGTCGAGATCGAAATGCCACGCCAACCCCAGCTGCGACACGTTGGCATCGTTGATCTCTTTGAGAGGACTGAAGCGCTGTTCGGTGTAGGTCCGGCCGTGAGTGAGCCAGTTGGCAGCGTCGCGATCGGCACTTTCGATTCGGGCGTCGTCAACGTCCGCGGCGTGCGCGGTTGAGCTCGTTTCGGTTCGCGTAGCGTTTTTGGTGCAACCCGCAAAAGCCAGCGTGAAAATGAGAAGCGCGGAAAAGATGCGGAGGGCAGACATACACACGAGGCGTTTTTACTCTGTAGCGCATAGGGTGTCAACGGAACGGATGAGGGACCGATTGCGCGCGCGCGATCGGAAACCAATGCCCGGCCAGCGACAAACACCGCGGTCAACGCCACCGCGGGCCCTTCGCGGCTCAGGGTCTGCGACAAAACCGAAAATGGACCGTCTTAATAAACGCCGCAGCATAAATCGATGCCGGCAGCGGAGGCACGCGAAACAACGAGAGCAGACATGACGACGGACCCCACAGGAGTGTTTACTCCGCGCGCGAGTCGTTTCACAATCGTGACGCTGGGCGCCAGGGCGGCTTGCGATTCATTGGCGCCGCGAGCGATTGCTGATTCAAGCGTCGTTTGAC
>DASPVY010000223.1:0-5297 GCA_035622115.1 Candidatus Acidiferrales bacterium | reverse complement strand
GTAGCACGCTTCCAGATAGACCTCGTCGACCAGAACCGTCGCGCCGCGGCTGCGCGCGATTTCGCCCACAAGGCGAAGGGTCGCGTCCGGCGTGCGCACGCTGCTCGGATTATGGAGATTCGTGATGACGATGACGCGCGTGCGAGGAGTGATCGCGCGCTCAAGTTCGCGCGGATCGATCTGAAAGCCCGCTTCGAACGCGCGAGGAAAGCGGAGAATTTTGGCGCCGAGATATTCTGCAACCGTCACGAGAAGCTCATACGACGGTTGTTCGATCAGCACTTCGTCGCCCGGTTCGACGAGAGCCGCGAGCGCCAGATGATTTGCCATCGAGGTGCCCGTCGCCGCGACGACGCATTCCGGCGCAACTCCGCATTTCTCTGCCAGCCGCTGTTGCAGCGGTCCGTAGCCGTAGCCACCGGGAGTGGAAATTTCGAGATCGGCGGGCGCCGCACCGAGGCTGGAGATGGGAAGGCCGGGCATACCGCTGACGGCGAGATTGAATCGCGCGTGCGAATGGAGCTTCGCCCATTCCATGTACGCCGAACGAATTTCGCGCCGTGGTGCCAAGACGCATTACGCGGAATGCCCGCGCCGCCTCCAGACGAAATAAATTGGAATGCCGGTGAAGAGAATACCCATACCAACGAGAGTATTGCCCGGATATTTGACGATTGTGTTTGCCACCACGAACCACGAAATCGCGATGAAAACGATCGTCGTGAAAGGATGGCCCGGAACGCGAAACGATCTTGAGCCATTTGGGCGGGCCCTTGCGGCGCTGGCGCCAGCCGTAGGCTGGGCAATCGCACCTCTGCGGCGAAACGCGAACAGGCAGGTCGCAGTCAGTCCGAAAAAAATGAAATCCATCGAGACCACGTAATTCAGGATTTGTTCGTATCGTCCGGTCATGGCGATGACGATTGCCGCCGCAGCTTGAAGAAGGATCGCGACGGCGGGGACGTGATTCCGTGGGTCCACCCAGGCGACGCTGCGGAAGAACAAGCCGTCCTTGGCCATGGCGAAATAAACGCGCGGCGCGGTCAAGACGGACTGGCTGAGAAAGCCGAGCGTCGAGATTGTGATTCCGAGGGCGATGAAGCTCTCTCCGGTGGCGCCGAACGCGTGCCGCATCACATCGGTGGCGGGCGTCGATGTCGCGGCAAGTCCCGCCGGCGTGAGCACCCGGACGTACACAAAATTGACGCCAAGATACAGAGCGATTACCCCAACGACTCCAAGAATCAGCGCCCGAGGCAAATTGCGCGTCGGCTCGCGAATTTCGGCGGCGACGAAATTGGCGGTCTGCCAGCCGCCATAGGCGAAGAGCACGGGAGTAAGCGCTGCTCCAATCGCCGTCACCAGATCGAGCGAGACCGGGCGGTCGAGCACTGGACTCATGAGCGTTTTGTGCGCCGCCGGCGATGCATACCACGCGCCGGCGACCACCAGCGCCGCGATCGCGAGAATTTTCAGGACCATCAACGCGCTCTGCAGCGTGCTTCCTGCCCGCACTCCTAGACAGTTGATGATCGCGAGCACGGCCAGAGCGATAGCCGCGATCCACGTGTCCGAAAAAGGCACCCGTACGAGCACTTGCAGGTATTTCGCGAACGTCACCGCGACCGCAGCCATTCCGCCTGTTTGAATCACCAGCAACAATACCCAGCCGTAAAGAAATGCGAGCAATGGATGGTAAGCCTCGCGCAGATAGGCGTATTGGCCTCCCGCCTCGGGCAAACGCGCGGCCAGTTCGGCGTAGATAAACGCTCCGAGGAGCGCGACGACTCCTCCGGCAGCCCACGCGCCCAGTATCAGCGCGGCTGTGTGAACTTGCTGCGCGACGACGTAGGAGTTGATGAATATGCCCGAGCCGATGATTCCGCCCATGACGATCATCGTGGCATCAAAGAGGCCAATGCGCGCCGCGAGCCGCGGCTTGGAAACGGCGGAATTTTCTTCAGGCGGCATTCTTGGGAAACGCGGCGTCACAATACACGATGCTTGGAACTGCAGCCCGGCGAAGCGCATGCGTCGGGCTTCTTGATTACAAACTCGCGCAAATTTGCACTTTCGCGCGCAGTCGTCCCGTGACTCTATCACCGGCGCGCCAAACCGCAATCTGGTTCGAGCCCGGCGCCCGCGATAACTCATCCGCGACGCGGGCGGCCAAATCACTTGCGACGCGCAGCCGACGCGGTATTAGTATTAATTGATTCGAGGAGAATCCTATGCAACAGCGAGAAGCCACAGGCACAAACCGCGTTGCCGACGCCCCCTCCGAGCGCCGGCGCACGCAGCGCGTTCATATCGCGATGCCGGTTCGCGTTCGTGGCAAAATCGGCACGCAGACTTTTCAGGAGGAAACCACCACCGCCTCGGTCAACGCGCACGGCTGCATGGTCCACATGGCCCAATCGATGGGCCGCGGCCAGCAAGTCACTCTCTTCAACCACGCGAACGATCAGGAACTGACCTGCACCGTGACTTTTCTGGGGCCGAAGGACCGCGGCAAGACGGAAGTTGGGCTCGAGTTTCTCGAAGCCTCGCCGCGCTTCTGGAACATGCATTTTCCTCCCGACGACTGGGATCCGGCCGAGCGCAAACGTCCCGGACCGGTCAAGCGGTAAATCCAGCTACGCCTTCGTCAGTGTGAGATACCGCGTGAACGGGTCATCGCGACTTCAAATGCAAGCGCGCTCCAATTCTCGAACTTCAAGTCCGAACAGCCGCCAATCAAGGAGAAGCGAATGAAGAGCCTGGTCGCCCTGGTGATCGTCGCCGCGCTCGCTCTGGTGGTTTACCGCCTCTATCTGACTCAGGCGATGCCCGCAGGCACAAAGACGCCGCAGGGAACCATTGACGCCGCCGGCGTAAAGAATGATCTGCTCGCAATCGCTCAAGCCGAGCGCGCCTTTCAGGCAGAGAACGGCCACTACGCCTCTCTCGATGAGCTGAACTCAAGCAGCGGCATGACCATGAAGAAAACGGGCCGCGCGGGCTACACCTACGAAGTCCAGACTTCGCCGGGAAATTTTCAGGTCGTGGCGCACTGTGCCGCCACGCCCGATCAGCCTTGCACGAGTTATTCGATCGATTCCTCGATGGAAGTTCAAGCGCTTCCCTGAAGCCAGTTCCGAGCTACCACGTGATCGCCGTCACAAAAGACGCGGCTGATCGCGCGGCACGTGTCACGCCGCTCGCTGCGGAACTCCCGGAAGCGGCGCGCCGCAGTGGCCGCAGTTTCTCCAGGTTGGTTCGACCGGCTTGCCACATTGAGGACACGTTGGCTTCACCGAGGTTCCGCAACTGGGGCAAAACGTGTACTTCGAAAGCACGCTCGCGCCGCATTTCGGGCAGTTCACCGGCAGCGGATCCCGCAGAATGAAGTAGAGAATAATGCCGATCGAATCGGGAACGAAGATCGCCAGCAGCGTCCACATGACGTAGCGCATGCCTCGCCGTTTCGCGTCGCCATAAACGTATCCGATCAGGTGGATGAGCACGAGCACGACGACGGCGACGAGGATCGGCATCAACACTCTGGCGGCGGGCGGGACCGGCTTGCCGTCGGGCGGAAAACTGGTCAGGTAGGCGATCCCCGCCCCGGATCCGAGCGCAGCAATCCACGCAATCACTTTCGCTACGCGCGGAATCACGGCCAGGTTGTCTGTAAATTTGCTCATGCGAGTCTCCTCTCGCGCCTCTGATTCCATGCCAACAGCGCCGCCGCTACTCCGCCCGCGACCCATCCGAACGCCGTGAGTCCGGCGAACGCGTACCAACTCGTCGGAAGGCTTAACGTTAGCCATGCCTGTAGGCCGCCGCTCAGAACGCGCACGACGGGCCAGCTGACGATCGTGATCGTCCAGGCCAGGCCGATAAGAGAAACAAGAACACCGCGGTCCCAGCGCCTTTCCGCCGCTTCGGCCAGCGCAAACTCAGCGCGGGCCCGCGCTCGCTCCACAATCGCCGCCGACGGCTGAGGCGTTGGAAGCCGCCGCAAGCCGCGCGCGAGCAGATTCCAGTCATCGAGTTCGGCCGCGCACGCCGCGCACTCGCGTGTGTGTTGCGCAACTCGATCCTCGGATTGGCGATCGAGCGCTCCTGCGGCTGCGAGCGACAGCAAATCTCGGATTTCATCGCACGCTTTCAAATTCCGGCTCATGTCCAGCGCTCCCCGGGGTATTTTGACTCCAGGCTTGCGCGCAGCGAATCGAGCCCGCGTCGCAGCCGCGTCTTCACAGTCGAGAGCGGCGCGTCGAGCACCACGGCGATGTCTTCGAGCTTCATTTCCTCTTCGAAACGCAGCGAAAGAACCTCGCGATAATACACGGGCAGGCTCGCAACGCACTCGGCAAGCCGCGAGCCTCGCTCACGCTCGAGAATGCCGTCGAGCGGCGGCGCGTCTTTCGAGGGAAGCTTCGCCGCCATCGTCGCGCCATGCGGATCGTTCGGCGGCGGCTCGTCAAGGCTCTCCGGTCGCCGACGCCGGAGATGATCGATGGCCAAGTGCCGCGCCAAGGTGAATAGCCACGCGTCGAAATTGCGGCTGGGATCATAGCGCCGGATCTGCTCCGCCACGCGAACCCAGGTTTGCTGAAAAAGATCGTCAGCATCTGCGGAGTTGCGGACCAGGCGCAGCAGGTAACGGTAGAGCCGGTTCTGATAGCGCGCCACGAGAACCGAAAGCGCATCGAGGTCGCCACGACGAAGCTGGTTGACCTCGGCTTCAACGCCCACCGGCGCCTCCTCTGCGACAACGAGCGCGGCTATCATAATTGGGTATACGGCCGAACGAAGGAAAAAGACTCGCTGCCTCTGTCAGCGGGTGCGTCAGATCCGCACCCAACTGGGCCCGTATCTCTGTGGAGCGCAGCGACTTGCAGAGTTTGCGCGCCATGAAGCTGGGCGCGACTCTCGGTCTGGACGGACGCACGTGCGCCCTACGCTCGCCGTTCGGCGCGCGGCTGTTCCAGGCGTCACAGCGAGCCTCCGTTCTCGTTCAGAATGAATGGTGACACTCAGTAGAGTGTCGCCCCGGGCGGAGCTAGAAACCGCTGTGCTAGAATCGTTGTTCGTGCAACCCGTCCTCAAGCATCTGCTCGACCTCCAAACCATTGATGTGCATCTTCAGGACGTGCGGGCGCGACTCGTTCAGTTTCCGAAGCGCATCGCGGAAATTGATGCCCGCGTCGCCGCCGCGCGCGGAGAAATCGATAAGGCCAAGGCCGCGCATCTGACCGCGATCAAAGAGCGAAAAAAGTACGAGCTGGATGTTGAGCAGTGGAAAGAAA
>DASPVY010000222.1:0-4195 GCA_035622115.1 Candidatus Acidiferrales bacterium | reverse complement strand
GGCGGGGTAAAAACTGAAACCCGCGGCGTTCCCGAGGGAGCCGACCCGCCGCCCTTCGTAAAGCGCTCCGTGCGCCTGGGCTGCGTCTTCAATCACAAGCAGGCCGCGTTTTCGCGCGATCTCCAGAATCGGCTTCATCTCTGCCGGCTGTCCATAGAGATGGACGGGCATAATCGCCTTCGTCCTTGGCGTGACTGCTGCCTCGATCGCAGCTGGGTCGATGTTGTAAGTCGCCGGATTCGCGTCGACAAGAACAGGCTTGGCTCCCGCCGCGAGAATGGCCAGCGCGGTGGCGACGAAAGAATTGGCCGCAGTGATGACTTCGTCTCCCGGCCCGACGCCAAATCCCCGCAAAGCCAGTTCGAGCGCATCGAGCCCACTCGCGACTCCGATCGCCTCGGCGACACCGATGTACTTGGCGAATTCGTCCTCGAACAGTCGGACATCCTCGCCGAGGATGTAATCTCCGCGTTCGATCACGTGCTTCATCGCCACGTTGATTTCGCCTGCGATCGAGTCGTATTGCGCGCGAAGGTCTACAAAGGGAACTTTCATCGTTTGCGTCATTTTTTCACGCCGAATCCGAGATAGACTACGGGACGGAGGATGCTCCACCATCCCGTGATCGGCTTCATTTTCGTATAGCCCTGCTGGTGCGGCGGGTAAACCTTCGTCACGGGAACTTCGCAATGCCGATATCCGAGCCGGATGGCCTTGAACAAGAGATACGGCTCTAATTCATATTTGTTGAGCCATTCCTGGCGCCAGTTGACGCGCGGGTCGCGAAGAATCTCCGTACGAAAGGCGCGGAATCCATTCGTCGTTTCAGTCACGTGCTTTCGCGCGAATAACGAGAAAATCGTTGGATGAACGTAACGGGTGGCCATGATTCGGTAGACCGGCGTGTTTCCGAAGCCACCACCGGGAAGAAACCGCGACCCCTGCACGAAATCGGCTTTGCCCGATTGAATCGGGGCGAGTAGACGAGGTATTTCCGCCGGATCGTCTTTGTCGTTGCCGGCCTGGATCACCAGCACTTCATAGCCATGCTGCAGCGCGTACTCGAACACTCGCTTCATCGCCGCGCCGATGCCCCGATTCGTCTCGTTGCGGAGGTGCATCCAGCCATTTTTGGACAAGGATTCAATGGCGCCGTCCGTCGAGCCGTCGTCCATCACCAGTAGATCATAGGGACGCGCCGCAGGATGGCGGGAGATGGTTCGGCGGATTTTATCTCCCTCATTGAAAGCAAATATAGCCGCCAGCGTTTTCATTTTATGTTGCGTGCCGGGCGTACCACTGGACGGGGAAGGGCCGGAACCGAAGTCCATTCCGGGCGCCGCTTGACATCAATTCCGTTCACGTAGGGTTTCACGATATCGAACGGGCATTCGAGAGCGTCTACGTCGGAGATTACTCGCGCGGGCGACCCGGCCACGACCGCTTGCGGAGGAACATCGCGGGTCACTACGCTGCCCGCGCCGACGAGAGCGTTTTCGCCGATGACGACGTGAGGCAGGATCGTTGCTCCAATGCCGATTTTCGCGCCCGATTTGATCGTGGGGCCCTGCATGCATTTCGTGCAAAGTGGGTGCGGATCATTTGCCAGCAGCACGCCCGGCGCCAGGAAGACGTCGTCTTCAATCGTCGTAAATTGCGAAATGTAGTTGTTGCAATGAATCTTAACGCGGGATCCGATCACGCAGTCATAATCGATCGTGGAATTATTCCAGACTGCGCAATCATGCCCTAGGCGATTGCCTTCGCGGACGACGACGTTGTGCCCGGTCTCAAAGCCGTCGCCGATCTCAACGGAAGCGTAGATCACGCTGCCGGATCGAATCCGGGCCCGATCCCCGATTCGGACAGGCTTCAGTTCGATGTGCCGGCCGGGAAGATAACCCAGGATCACTCCGGGATCGATCGAACAGTCGTGGCCTAATTTCGCATCGACGCAATTGAGCACTGCTCTATCTCCACCGCCTTCCCACGCTGTTTGACGGACGATTCGATCGCCTTCAATACCCGGACAACGGATTCTCCCGTGCCCCCATCTGACACCGGCTTCCTGTTCTCGCGAATCGCGGCGATGAAATCGTTGACCTGGTTTTTCAGCGGTTCGCTGAACTCGACTTTGGGGCTGACGATGTCGCCGTCGCGAATTAAGAGTTTGAATTCGCCAAACGATGCGGCATCTGTCTCGCCGACGGCGACGCCTTTTTCGAATATACGCACGCGTTCGAGGTCGTTCAGGTCGTCAAAAACGACTCGTTGCTGGCTGCCGACCACCACAACCTCGCGAACCTTGTTTGGATCCGCCCAGCTCACATGAATGTTTCCGATAACGTCGTGGCTGTATCCGAGCGTGATGAATCCGACGTCCTCGCGAGGGTTTCCAAGCAGGCGGGAACCGACCGCACTGGCCCACCGAGGATCCTCGCCGATGAGGTAATTGAAGATGGAGATATCGTGCGGCGCGAGGTCCCAGATGGCATTGACGTCTCCGCGAATGGGGCCGAGATTGGTTCGCGTTGAATGCAGGTAATATAATCGTCCGAACTCGGGCGATTTGACGCAATCGTGTAACTTCCGAATGCCGGCGTTGTAAAGAAAAGTGTGGGCAATCATCAGCACGCGGTTGTTCTTCTCGGCGATCTCACGCAGCATTCGGCAATGCTCGACTTCGGTCGCCAGTGGCTTCTCGATGATTACGTGCCGGCCGGATCCGAGCGCGCGCTGCGCCAAGTCAAAATGCGACGAGGCCGGGGTTGAAATGATCACCGCGTCCACGTCGGATCGCTTCAGCACGTCCTCGACCTCCGAGCATACCGGAGTGCCGAGAAATCGCGACGCGGCCTTCTGGCGCCGCTCCGGAACCGCGTCGCAGATAATCGTGACGGACGTATCTCCGAGTTCGTTGAACACTCGGGCGTAATTCGGGCCCCAATAGCCGTAACCGATGATCGCGATTCCCAACTTCGATGCCATATTCTTTGGACCTCGCTATGGATTGAGGTTTGCGACGGATCTCCTCAACGCCATTGCCCTGCCGTCATGCAACGCCGTTTCACGCGCCGCCGTTCATTCGCCTGTCGCGCCGCGTCTTCTAATCTAAAACTCCGTATCGCACGACACACCAGATAGCACGAAAACCGTCCCGCCATGTGATTTTCTTGCCTTGCGCGTAGGTACGTCCATTATAGGAAATCGGCACTTCGAAGACGACCCATCTGCCCCGCGATATCTTGGCCGTCACTTCGGGCTCAAAGCCGAACCGATTCTCCTGGAGCTCGAAACTCTCGAGAACCTCCCGCCGAAACACTTTGTAGCAGGTCCAGACGTCGGTCAGTCCCAGGTTCGTAAACATATTGGAGATGAGCGTGAGGAACTTGTTGCCAACAGCGTGCCAGAAGTAAAGAACGCGGTGCGGCCCGCCAAGAAACCGCGACCCGTAAACCACGTCGGCTACGCCGCGCTCGATCGGAGCCATCAGCGCGCCGTAGTCCTGAGGATCGTATTCGAGATCGGCGTCTTGAATCAGAACAAGCTCTCCACGCGACTCCTGAATCCCTCGCCGCACGGCGGCTCCCTTGCCGCGGTTTCGATCCTGAAAGAATACCCGGATATTTCCGGCGGAGAGCTCGTCCGGCGCATTTCCGGCTTTCGCGCCACCGAGGGCTGCGTTCACCAGTCCCCGCAAGACGTCGCGAGTTGCGTCCGTCGAATAATCGTCCACGATGACAATCTCTTTGCTGATCTGCACCGCTTGCACACGCCGAACGAGCTCGGCGATGGTGGCCTGTTCATTGTAGACGGGGATCACGACCGAAACTCTGACCTTTGGAGCGCTCTGGCTCATGCACCCGGTTCCGCGTTCATCGTGTCGTCGATTCGTTTATCCGGCGGGATGTGCGCAGCCTCGAAGGCCCTTAAATCGGGAGTTTTATCTGGAGAAATCCTCGCAGAGGCGCTGACGAGCACCGCCGGCACGCTCACATTGCGAACGCTTGTTTCGATCGCGCCGGGACCTTTTCCGTTTTTGGCAGTGTCTCCCGTTGCGATCTTGCCGTCTGGTGTGCGATCACGCGATCGATGATCGCGGAAAGCGGCGTTGCCGGCCGGAATCCAGTCATGCTCTCGAGCTTTTCGAGATCGGGCACGCGCCGCGGCATATCTTCAAATCCCGGCTCGTAAG